>PNEW01000062.1 GCA_002922725.1 Verrucomicrobia bacterium Opi.OSU.00C
GGCAAAAGCTGTCTCAAGAGCACCCACCTGGAGATAAACAGGTCATAGAGTTTTTTAATCCCTTCGGCACAAGTGGGGTTAATTTTACATTACTTGCCTCCCTAAAAGAACGTAATGCAGAAGCTATCTATGGTTCAATATGCAATGAGATAGATAATATTGGTATCCAAATACTGGATGCACGCTGTTTTCTTGATCACGAACTAGCTCAACCTGGACTTATGACAATTAGTAAACTAAAGGCGAATATGGAAGATATTGAACACGGTATCAAAATCGCGAAAGAGATAGCACGCCTAAATATTGGGCAAAGTATTGTTGTGAGTAAAGGTACAGTTATTGCCGTTGAGGCATATGAAGGGACTGACCATATGTTACGGCGTTCGGGAGGCTTTACAGCACGTCCACTACTCTTCATAAAAACTGTAAAACCAAATCATGACTTTCGTTTTGACGTTCCAGTTTTCGGTTTAAAAACACTGACAATTATGCGTGAAACAAAAATCGATATTGCTGTCCTCGAATCTGAAGCAACGATTATCCTTGATAAAACCCATGTCATCAATCAGGCAAAGGATTGGAATATACAGTTATTCGGTTATTGATAAAGAAACATCAAAGATCAAAAGCTAAAAGCGTACCAACTCCGATATTTTAAGGTAAAACTATATTTGTTAAACCTATCGTATATTGACCATTAGCATGGTCTTCAGCTCATAATGTAAAATTAACCCCACTTGTGCCGAAGGGATTAAAAAACTCTATGACCTGTTTATCTCCAGGTGGGTGCTCTTGAGACAGCTTTTGCCTTCCGGTTCACGGCCTGACAGCCATTATCTCAGATCGAACTCCCTTAATATAATTACTTTATAAGGATTAGAGCGTATTTTTAATATTTCGTACACAGCAGGGTCACTATTGATAAATACTGATTACATATTACCGTCAACATTCAATGCTATTTGTGTTGTCGATTACAGTTTTGACATCACTAGATATTTGCTCCTTCAATCTATTATAAATTTACTAGATACCTAAAATTACTATTTAATAAAACTTTTATTTAAAAAAATGGTGAAATATAAATGAAGAAAGGGAGAAACAGAGGGTATAAAGCCAATGTGATCGCAAATCCACAAATAAAATAAATTCACAACTCCTCACAAGAGGAATCTAATTCTATAAGAATTAGTGACTGTAGCTTGGCGAGAAGAAAATAGCATCCATAACATTTCTGCATATCTGCAGGAAGCGAAGGAATATATACGTCAGCGCCTTCCAGTTACTGGTTGGTTAGCGTTAGTAGAGCTGACTCCCTTAATTTTAATCGGATGGCAGAACAGGCCCTTACTACTGATTCCGCCACACCATCTTCCATAATTAATTCCCCACTACCAAAATCACGATCTCGCAAAACCGTAAAAAGATAATCGATATCATAATGAAGTGTTTCCAATAAGTCGGCCTGCCAAGCTATTTGTAAAACTTCGTCATCTTCCGGCATTTGTGTTTCGACCGCCAAATTATCATTCAAAAACTCGGTAATGGCTTCAACTTTTTCAAGTAACAAGACAATGATATGTGAATCGCGAAATAGACTAATATTAACCATCCCGTTTCATTATCACGGTTAACTGCCATTTTTGCAAAGTATGTACATAGGCCTCTGCTTTTTCTCGTACACCACTCCATAAAAGCGACTGCCCATGGTTATGAACTTCGAGCATATGATTTCTGGCTGTCCCATGGTTGAAACCAAATACTTTTTAAAATACAGTAACAACGTAAGACATTAATTTAACGGGGTCATTTAATACTATTACATGCCAAATAATATCCAAGGAAACCTTCGGGTCAGAATCCACCATCGGAGCTGTCTTCTTCTCTTGCCCCATTATTGACATCTTATATATATTAAATATATTTATCAGGCATGTAAAGTTATGACCATGGATTGCTCCCGTTTCTCTATTCAAGAAAAAATCATATAAATAGTCTGAAAAAGAATATAAACAAGAATTGTGATCAGCACCCATATCATGGGCCAGGGTTTTTTCACTGGTTGTTCTTGTTCAGACATTAGGAGTTATCGCAATTTTAAATATTAGTATCATTACTAGGATGTAAATTTAATTAGATATCTTGATAAAAAAAAAATCGTTGCTTATCTAAAACTTAACAACGGCACTTAGCGTTGAAAACTGTATTTCTTTAACTCGAAGTTCCTTTTTTCAAGATATGTAAATTCGCCATTGAGATACCACTAAGCATGGAGCCAACAATGCCGAGAAACCCCTGATCAGTACCACAAATGTATAAGTTCTCCAAATGTGTGAGTCCATTTCTACTTTTATTTGGTGCGCCATAAACTGCCCCCCCCCTAAATGCCCTGTATATTTTTTAATCGTGCGTGGCGTAAATATATCCACATAGACGGTTAATTCTTCCAGAGATTGGTTTTCCAGTGGACTAAGAAAGGTCATTCCTTTATTTGTTAATTCTTTGTGCCATAAATTCTTTTGCTCCTGATACTCCTCTTGTGGCAGCATCGTCCAAAGTTTAAAATTAGCCAAGGAAGTCACACGGAAAACGCCTTCCTCGAGCTCTTTATCATCCGCATAAAGGTAATTATTCGGCATACAAATTACTCCACTACGCGGGTCGACTAATTCATTAGGTTCGGAATAATCAAAACGATTCCAGTCATTGAAAAAGACAATCGTGTCTTCCCATCCCAACTCACGAGGTTGTTTTTTCAAGATATTTATCGTTTCAACAAATGAAAGGCGACCGATATTGCTTTCCTGTGTGTCTTTTTTCTTGTCATCACATAAACGTAACGTTTCAACAAGGCCAATCGATGATAACACATGGTTAGCTGTTATACTAACCCCATTATCCAATAGTAACTCTTTCACTCGGCCCTCGTGACTAATAATTTGCTTAACCCCACATTTCATCTTTCGCAGCCCACCCAAAGTACGGTATTTTTTTATTAATACCCTAATTATTTTACGCACCCCATCGTAAGGACGGGCAAACCCTTCAAGAAAAAGAGATTTGAACATTATTACAAACTGGCTGAAATCCATGTCGTTTTCACATGCGCTTCCATAGTACATTATAGGGCAGTAAATCATCTCTTCAAGAATCGGATCACTGATATATTGTGCGGTAATTTTTTTTGCTGACTGGAATGGTTGATTGAGATCTAACTCATTATATCCTCTAATCATCTTGAGGAACGATTGAAACCCATCGATCTGTCGAGGGAATACCCGTGCTACTTCAGATTCAAAAAGCTCAAAGTTATTGTTAAAGTGCAGTTCCACACCGGGAAATACCACCCTCGATCTCATCTGTTCACTCAAGTCAAATTCATCACGATCAATCCTTAATTGCCGAAATAATTTCCCTAATGGAGTCCCCTTAACACCCGGACGAACATAGTTAGTGACTGCATGCAGCCCAACATCGAATTTTCGGCCTTCAAAACTATAAAAACTATTTAGTCCACCCGTTACATTATGGCGTTCAAGGATAAGAACATTCTGATTAAAAAGGGCCAATCTGATGCCCGCGGCCAAACCAGACATTCCCGCACCAATAATTACGGTGTCAAAATGATCTTGGCGTAATAAGTCCAAAAGCTGATAAGCTAAGAGAAGCGCTCAAGCTTTTACAGAGTTGAATTTTGGAGTCAAATATTCTGCGATACTTTCCAATGATTCCAATTGAGAATATTCATCTTCTGGAACTTCAATTCCGTATTTCTTACGTATTTCCATCACAATATCTAGGAAATCCATAGAATCGAGTTCCAATTGTTCACGCAAAGGGACCTCCTTTTTAACATCACTAAGATCTTCATCCGGAGCGATATCTGCAATAATCCTTAAAACAAGCTGTCTGCACTCTTCTTTTGTCATATAGAAAATAAGTTCTAGGTATTTATTAATCTTCTGTAAATCTTTTAATAACGAGGGAAGAGTTAATTCCTAACATCCCAAACGAATTATTTAAGATCGTATTTACTTTAGGTAATTTTTTAGGTTCATTTATCACTAGATTAGGTAATTGACATTGTTCGTCAAGCCGGTCGATATTTATTGAGGGATGGACAATGCCATCTTTAAAGGCAGGTATATTTCCAGCTAATTCCAATGCACCCGCTGCCCCCATAGAATGACCTATAAAGGATTTTGTGTTATTAATGTAAGTATTTGGACAATTTTTGAAAACTTTGCGCAGCGCTTGGCATTCATGAATATCACCTTGTGGTGTAGCTGTAGCATGAGTGCTCACAATATCGATATCTGATGGACTGAGATCTGCACGTTCAATTGATGCAAGCATACATTTACTCTGTTGGCCAGGATCAGGTAAAACCGCATCTTTCGCATCTGAATTAAGTGCGTAGCCAACAATTTCTGCAATAACAGAAGCCCCGCGGTTTTGGGCGTCTTTCAGACGTTCCAAAGTATAAATACATCCACCTTCACTGACGACAATTCCATTACGCGCAACGTCAAAGGGTCGGCTCGCTCTCTTTGGATCCTCATGCTGGGCAAGGGCACCCTGACTTTTGAAGCCCGCAAAAATCCCAAAAGTATGAATACTTTCACTTACTCCACCCCCAAGAGCAAAGTCAACATCACCAAGACGCAACATCTGTAAGCCTTGAATTAACCCTGCATTACCAGCGGCACAAGCTGCACCAATTGTATAATGTGGACCAGTAATGTGCATATTCATTGATACTTCTCCAGCAGGATTATTGGCTACAGTTCTTGGATTGTGGTGGTGCGACCAAAATCGAGTGTCATAGTCGTACTTCGATATATTGAATACTTCATTTTCTGTCTCAACATTTCCGTGTTCAGTAATACCGAGGTATATACCTACTCTTGATTTATCTATCTTATCCCAAGCAATACCACAGTTCGTTACCGCTTCACGTGCACAATAAATTGCAATACTACCAGCACGGGTTCCTTTGCGTATTTCTTTTCGAGTTTGATGTTTTCGTGCATCAAAATCACAAATACCAGCAGCTACTGGCCCCATGTAGCGCACATCCAGCATCTGAATCTGGGCAACCCCATTGATAAGATTTCTCCGAAACTCCGTCAATGTGTTGCCATTAGGCGCCGTTAAACCAATCCCTGTAATTACTATGCGGTCGTTTAGCATTACTTTAGTCAAAAGGTCAAACCGTCAAAATGTCAAAAAGAGAAATGTATTTATGACTGTAAACCTATAAATGATGATGCAGAAATATAACTATGAAAAATACCCATAATTAATAGTTACTTAATAATTTAACTTTTTACTTTAAAATACCGTTTTATACGATGTTATTCAGCGATAACCTAATCTGGTTATCAAGTCTTTTAAATTTTTGAGTCCCTCGTTCCCCCGCATCCATATAGCTATATCTTCTTCCCATCATATTTTAGTCTTTCTATTTACCCCACCCGCAGCCTTATCCAAGCAATAGTTTCCTGTATATTTTTTCTATCTATTACACCGATAAGGGTATCACGATCAAGAACGGGAAATATATTTTGAGAAGCCTGATAAATGATGTCTGAATATTCTTCAAGGATCCAATCTCCCTGAAGTATTGTCGGATTGTGAATGCAGTGATTGTATAATAGCTCATTAGATCGTTTTTTTTTTTGAGCCAGTTTTCTAACCACATCAGGTCTGACAATTCCGCGAAAACCTTTCTCATCGATCAAAAGGATATCTTGTGATGGGTATTGACTCATAAGATTGATCGCGTCTCTCACACAGCAACCCGAATCGAGGGAAAGAAAATATCTACTTACAACATCGCATACTTTGAAACCAATAAATGATTCACGTAAACGCACCATTCGATATTCGATCTCTCCTCCGAGAAATATAAAAGCAAATACTCCAGCCATTATCCAGTTATCTAAATAAAAAATCCCCATAATAAACCCTATAATGGCTAATGGCTTCGCAATATAGATAGCCAATTTAGTCGCTTTGAGATAAGTAAATTTTAGTGCTAAAAGAGCTCGTAGAATGCGACCACCGTCCATAGGAAAAACAGGGAGTAAGTTAAAACATCCCATAATCAAATTAAAAACAAGAAGGAGAGACAAGGTGTCAGATAAGTTATAATAATTCTCGTCAATCAATAATCGTTCAGGGGAACCCGAAAGGAAATAAAGCATTCCTACAATAGTGAAATTAACTAAGGGACCAGCAAGAGCAATGATCAACTCCCTTTGTGGCTGGCGAGGGATGCTTCCGAATTGTGCCATCCCACCAATGGGAAGGAGAAGTATACGATGGATATGTACACCGTATCTTTTTGCGGCTAGGCAGTGCCCTAATTCATGCAAGACGACACAAACAAATACAAGAATGATTATCAATAAACCCCAAATTCCACCACTGATTCCATCTTTAGATCCACCTTGATAAACGACAAAAAGAATAAGAATAAAAAAAGTTAGATGCAGTTGAAGTTGAATTCCAAATAAGCGGAATAGGTTTATATTCCAAATACTTTTCATAAATTACCCATTCTGGACAATATAAATGGTAAGCCTCTTGCCATAACTTTAAATATTCTTTTGATCACTAGACGCTTTATCTGATAAATTTACCTATTTACTCAATTAAAATATACCATGTTATCACATAATCCGAATAAATTGATTCTTGTTGTCGATGATGATGCGGAAGTTCGCTACTCCTTACAGCGCGTACTCTCAGCTCATGATTATCAAGTAAGCTGCGCTGCAAGTGGTAAGGAAGGTATTGAGATGGCAGAAAAGGAAATGCCAATTGTCATATTCCTCGACAACAGGATGGATGGAATGAGTGGATTAGAAACCTTACAGCATATGCGAGATCTTAATCCTCGTATCATGATTATCCTAATGACCGCTTATAGTACCACACAAACTGCTATTGAGGCTATGAAATTTGGTGCCTTTGATTATGTTGTAAAGCCTTTTGATACAAATCGTATCCTTAATCTTACAAAAAATGCGATTAAAGCTCAACAGGATTTTGAAAAAGCGGGATCTGAATACACCCCGCTAATTAATATTGATGATTACAAAGAAGGTTTAGTCGGTTCATCGCAAGAGATGCAGGAAGTATTTAAAGTGATCGGTCAGCTTGCAGTGAGCGATGTCACCGTATTGATCACTGGAAAAAGTGGAACTGGAAAAGAATTGATTGCCCGTTGTATTTACCAACATAGCCTTCGCTCGAATGAACCTTTCAAGGCTGTTAATTGTGCAGCCATTCCTGACAATCTTGTCGAAAGTGAACTATTTGGCCATGAAAAAGGCGCGTTTACTGGCGCTACTCAACAGCGTAAGGGTAAATTCGAACTATGTGACCATGGAACAATCTTTCTCGATGAAATCGGAGACATGTCACTTTCCACACAGACCAAAATTCTACGTGTATTGCAGGACGGTGAGTTACAGCGTGTTGGTGGGAGTATAACTATTAAAGTCAACGTGCGATTAATAGCAGCAACTAACAAAGATATCGAGAAAATGGTGAATGAAGGTCTATTTCGAGAAGATCTTTATTACCGCCTCAATGTCGTGCGCTTAAAGCTTCCACCCTTGAAGGATCGAAAGGGTGATATCCCACAACTCGTTGATTTTATGCTACAAGAATTAGTCCAAGGAGGCAAATCTCATATTAAACAGATCTCTTCAGAGGCTATGTCTGTATTAATAAAATATGATTGGCCGGGAAACGTCCGTGAACTGGAAAATATAATACATCGCAGTGCAGTTATTGCACAAGGTGATGTCATTCTCCCCAAAAACCTCCCAAAAGAGATCTTTGACAATATAAAACCGAATGACTCTACTCATAAAGAGTTGCAAGAATTCGCTACCCCCGGATTCAAAGAGATGGAACTCATTGGGTCAACACCCATGAAAAATAACCATTCGTCACCAGATGCTAAATCTGAGGACATAATGGATCAGTTATATCAGGATATAAGGGGAAAAACGGATAAATGTATTCTTCAGGAAATAGAGCGTGAAATGATACAACGAGCCTTAAAAGAGACCCGAGGCAATCAAGTAAAAACTGCATCTATCCTAGGTATTACCCGATCAACCCTACGTAAACGAATCGAACAATTCTCTCTGAAGTATTAAAAGTATCAAAAATATTTTTAAATTGTAGTTTTCAAGGTCCGCTTACTTTAATGATTTAGACCTCAGGTCATTCCCGTATAATATATATCTGAGAAAGTAATCGATATCGATCTCATTTTATTCCTAGAAATAAAAAGAAAGAAATTCAAAACTCAGACTTTTTGGTCTTTTGACTTAAATCCTTCAGGATGACTTTGGTGCCATCTCCAAGATGTCTTGATTATCGTTTCTATATCCCGATATTCAATTTCCCAGTCCAATTCTTTTTGTGCTTTACTTGAGTCTGCATATAAAGAAGGGGGATCACCAGACCGGCGAGGCGATTCTTTCGTTGGTATGTTTACCCCGGTTACTTTTTCCGTAGCTTCAATGACTTCACGGACTGAATAAGGCCTACCCGTACCGAGGTTATAAAAATAGCCTCTACCGGGTTGTTCGAGTTTATTGAATATAGCTATATGCGCACGAGAAATATCATCTACATGTACATAATCACGCAAGCAGGTACCATCTTTCGTGGGATAATCATTACCAAATATTTCGAGTTCTTTTCTTTTCCCGATCGCAACGGCAATTGCGGTTGGGATAAGTCGAACCACCGGTTCAACGTCTTCTCCTATTGAACCGTCTTTGCTTGCACCAGCTGCATTAAAATAGCGAAATGCGGCAAAACTCAGTCCATAGGCATGAGAAGAGGCTCGGAGAATATTTTCCATATCGAGTTTTGTCTGCCCATAAGTATTAATCGGATGCTGAGGTGTTTCTTCAGTAATAGGAAGTTCCTTTGGGATACCATAAGTAGCACAAGTAGACGAGAAGACAAACTTTGTTACTTTATGGGTTAACATAGTTTTAATAAGGCGGATCGGTTTCACCAAGTTGTTGTCGTAATATTTTAACGGTTCTACCATTGATTCACCAACAAAAGCGTGTGCAGCAAAATGCATAACAACTTCAATTTCTTCTTTTCTCAATATCTCACCGACTAACTCTTCATCACCCATGTCACCTTCGTAAAGAACAATTGAAGGATCAATTGCTTGACGATGCCCAGTAACGAAGTTGTCGAGAACCACCGCACGATGGCCCATAATTTCCAACTGCCTCACACAGTGAGATCCAATATATCCTGCTCCGCCTATGATTAATATATTCATTATATATAACTTCTTCTACATCTTTTTATTCTCTTCTAATCAAATGTCCTTTAAAATGAATGGAGTATTTTTCAAATATATTCCCCCTTATAATTAGATAATCAATCAAAGACAAAGACGAAACTAATCTAAATAACGGTTTCCATTTATTTCCCTTCTCCCCTGTTTACTTATTCCTTGTCTTGACTCCAAGCATCTTGATGCTTTGATCTTATGCCTCTTTTTGCCAGGGTAGCTCAGTGGTAGAGCAGAGGACTCATAAGCCTTTGGTCGGGAGTTCAACTCTCCCCCCTGGCACCACTTTCATAATCAAAATAGTTAGCAATCGCCAAGCCCTCTGCTAATTCCTGTGAAAGAGTCATATTAGATGATAAGGTTTTTTGAATAAAACCCCAAAGTTTCTATGAGTTGCTGGTATTTCAAAAAAGCCACTTGTACAAGAAATATCCTTGAGCTCTTTTTTATTATCATATTACAAGGATTAAAGATATATCATTAAATTCAATTTGTTGAAATTTTTACTTCTAATCAAATATTTTACACATCGGGTTTTAAGAATTCATATTTGATAAGATAACAAAATTTTCATCAACAATCTATTCTCTTATTAAACGGATAACATACACTCTTCGCCAAAATGCAGAGCTGATTTGTCCTACTTTAATGGCAAGTAATAAAAATTATTTACTTGTTTTATTAAATTGTTGAATATTTAGGGGACCATGCTCACCCAACCCCAAATTGAGTTTTATCATACTTTTGGATTCCTTCAGTTAAAGCGCTATTTCAGCGAACATGAACTTTCTATTATTAACACAGAGTTTCAAAAAGGAATGGCTATTGCTGAGTCGATCGAAAAACCGCGTGGCCACAATGAGCATCTGAAATGGTCCACTCTAGGACCGAAAACTCCTTTTCTTAGGTCACTTCAAGAGGATACTCGTTTCCTGGGTGTGGCTGAACAAATACACGGTAAAGATGTTGTCGGTATATTCTGCAGAAGCAACCGGTTTTCAGGAAGTGTTACCGAATGGCATCCTGATGTGGAAGATGTACGCTTTCAAGGAATTAAGTTTCTGTTCTACTTGCAACCGGTAGATGGTGAAACCGGAGCGCTGCGAGTTATTCCTGGTTCACATCAGAATCCTTTACACGACAAATTGCTGAATATTAAGTTGCGAGGGCCCAATTCACCCTACCTCGAAACTTCCGGCTTAAAAATCAATGATATGCCCTCTCATATATGTAAATCTGAACCTGGTGATATCATCGCATTTGATTTTCGCTTATGGCATGCTGCATGGGCTGTCTCTTATACACATCT
>PNEW01000063.1 GCA_002922725.1 Verrucomicrobia bacterium Opi.OSU.00C
GGTCACTTGGAAGTCGCAAATTAAACATCACTTCAATGCACTTGGCATCAAAATACCTCCTAGGAAAACATGACTTTGCTGCTTTTTCCGCTGAGAAGAAAAATACAATTAAAACCCTTCGTCGTCTCGATATAGTAAAAGATGGGCCACACGTCCATATCACTACTGAAGCCAATGGGTATTTATATAAAATGGTACGGAGCCTAGTAGGAGCTCTTGTCGATGTCGGTTGGGGTAAACTTTCTACCAACTGTTTAGTTAAAATTCTAGAGAGTAGACAACGAACCCATCGTATCTTCACTGCCCCCGGACGAGGTCTCTGCATGGACAGAGTATTTTATTAATTGATACCGAGTAAAGTAAATCATTCTCTTTTACAACCTGTAATCCGGGTATGCAAAATTAATTGATTTTCCCTATTCATTACGTTTATAATATGAACAAATACATACTCAATTTTATTGAGGGAGTGACTTTCTTTTCAACAAATGACAGCGAAAGCAAAAAAATACGCTCACGAACATTTGATGTGCGTAGTAAATACCGAACTGAAAAGAAGACCTGAACGCTTCAACGGAAGTAATGTAAGTATCCTCGATCTCGGATGTGGCAATGGTGATCTTATATTACTTTTGACTGAAAATTTGCCCCAGTTGAATCCCGATTTTAATTTTAAAATTTATGGTTACGATATTAACGAACATGGTGGTATTAAAAAAGATTATCTAAAAAATCTTATTTTAAATTTAACAAATAAATTCCCTCAGGTCAATTGGAGTGACCACATAAAATTAATCTCTGAAAATGATCCCATACCTTTCCCCAGTCAATTTTTTGACATAATCATATCAAATCAAGTAATGGAACATGTTAAAGACCACCCTGCTTTGTTTTCAGAGTTAAATAGAACGTTAAAACACAATGGTTTGTCTGCACATTTATTCCCATTTAAAGATATTATTATAGATCCTCATATCAATTTACCTTTTATCCATAAAATCATAAACTTAGATAGGCGTAAAAACATAATTAGGTTATTTAGTAAATTAGGGCTAGGTAAATTCCACGTCTATCGTAAAAAATATGGATATAATCTCGAAGAGTTCACACAGGAATTTTCCGACTATTTTAATCGTTTAGTTCACTACATTAACCACAAAGAGATTTTAGAAATTAGCCGTAACCATAATTTTCGTTTATCCTATCGCTACACAGCAAATTTACTGAGTAACTTTTTTTGGGAGAGGGGTAAAAAAAACTTAACCTACGAATATGGTTTTAGCGATAGCCCTGTAAAAGGACTTTTATATATGTCTTTATTTAAATACTTCTTCTCTATAACCTTAATCCTCGACAAAGAAGATTCTATCTGAGGTAGCTGTTTTTGAAAAAACTATCATGTCGGATAACTCACACTCCGCATAAGCTGACCACTTTTATCTTTAGCTTTCATCTCTCAGCTAATAGTTGTATTTGAACAGTTGACAGGCAGAAATTCGATCACTACGAAGTGAGCTGGATAAATTCATGCATCGTGATAAAAACAAAACGAAAGAGAAAATTCTTCAGTCGGCTATTAGACTGCTTACACGGTCAGGGTTCCATGACTTTGGGATCAATAGCGTAGCGAAGGAAGCTGGACATGATAAAGTCCTTATTTATAGATACTTCGGGGGACTAAATGGTCTCCTAATAGCTATCACAGAGAAGGTAGAATTCTTCCCTGACCTACCGACTTTCAAGGAAAATTGGGCATCTGAAGACACCAACACCACTTCTACCTTGATCGCCTATATAACTGGATATGTTCGGGAAATATTCAACAGGCCACTCACCCTCCAAATTTTAAATTGGGAACTTATTGAGGATAACCCCCTAACCACCAGTTACAAGGAAGCACGTAATCAATTCGAACGAAATCTACTTCTTGGGTTAAACCTTGAAGATGATGATCTTCATTTCGTAATCTCCATTTTATTTGGCTTTTTATTGCCAGGTTTCCTTCACCGATTGGACCATAATAAATCTCTCGACACGAAAGAACTAGATGAATTAATCGTTCGTTTATGTGAATATCTCTTACCCACTACTAAAACAGATAAAACCAAGGTTAAAGATAACATCCGAGTAGTGCTCAAAAATGACGAATGTGACCCAAATTCATTACCTACCGAACTTCTTTGAGAACAAATCATTCGCTTTATAATCACTCCTCATATTACTATATGTTGTTGATTCAGTAGATCAAAGTCGGTCATGAATAAACAAATAGAAAAAAGAAATGAATTCATTCAATTACGAGGTGTCCGTCAGAATAACCTTAAGGGATTTAACCTTGATATTCCGATTGGAAAATTTGTCGTCGTAACAGGATTAAGTGGTTCGGGAAAATCATCATTGGTTTTCGAAACATTACATGCTGAAGGACAAAGGAGATATGTTGAGACTTTCAGTCCTTATACCCGTCAGTTCCTCGAAATGCTAGATCGACCCAAGGTGGACAACATATCAAACATTCGTCCATCAATTGCCATCCAACAAAGCAATACTATAAAGACATCCCGCTCCACAGTTGGAACGATGACTGAACTATGTGATTTTTTTAAAGTTTGGTATTGTCATGTTGCTGATCTTTTTGATCCCGCATCAGGTGAAATAATCGAAGATGACAGCCCACTGTCAATTTGGGAAAAAACTCTCTTTAAAGTCACAAGTAAATTAGTCATTATCGCTTTTTCTATTAACCGTCCAAAATCCATAAAATGGAAAGAAATTTTAGATTCACTTCGAGGTCAAGGGTACACTCGAATAATAGCTAATCACAAAATAAAAAAAATTAGCGAAACTAAAGCATCAGAAATTGGTAATGAAATTCTGTTCGTAATCCAGGACCGAATAGAAGTTACACAAAATAATAAAACCCGATTTATCAACGCTACTCAAACCGCATTGCAATATGGAAATGGTGAGGTTTTTATTTTTTCATTATCGGGTCAATTATTAGTTAATTATAGTGAAGGTCTTCGTTCTTTGATAACCGGAAAGGTATTTAAAAAACCTATTCCAGCTATTTTTTCTTTTAACTCACCTATTGGTGCCTGCTCACACTGCCGAGGATTTGGACGTATTATTGAAATTGATTACCACCTCGTCATTCCCGATTCGAGCCTTAGCCTTAGTGATGGAGCAATAAGAGCATTCCAAGGCAATGTCTATAGTGAGAGCCACCGCGATCTTCTGCGGGCCTGCAAAAAAAATAATATTCGAATCAATACTCCTTATAAAGATTTAAATGCCACTGAAATAAATTTTATTCTTGAAGGGGATATCAACTATGAAAAACAAAAACAGAAACGTCATTCCCTTTGGTATGGTGTTAAACGTTTTTTTAATTGGTTGGAAAAAAATACTTATAAAATGCATATTCGTGTATTTCTCTCTAAATATCGTGCATACACTACCTGTCAAGATTGTCATGGGACTCGACTGAAACCGGAAGCACTAAACTGGAAATGGCATGGTTCTACCTTGCCTGAGCTCTATCATCTTCCCATTAGCGACCTTCTATTGATCTTACGAAAACATCAAAAACCAGTGAACGATAATCAGGTAAATATCGCCTATGATTCTATCATAAGTAGACTCTTTTATCTCGAACAGGTTGGACTTGGCTACCTCACTCTTGATCGTAATTCTCGTACACTCTCAGGAGGTGAAATTGAACGGGTAAATTTAACTTCATGTCTGGGAACTTCTCTCGTTGATACTCTTTTTGCCCTTGATGAACCATCTATTGGTCTACACGCACAGGATATCGAGAAACTTATCAGTATCCTTAAGCGCCTGACAGCTCTCGGGAACACCGTTGTTGTTGTAGAACATGATGAAAGCATTATACGCGCTGCAGACCATCTTATTGAAATTGGACCCAAACCTGGTATTCACGGTGGAGAACTTACCTTTTCAGGTAATAGTATAGAGTTATTGAAAAATAATAATACGCTGACAGGAGCCTATCTTAAGGGAGAAAAAACAATTCAGGCACCCCTTAACAGAAGACCGGTACAATTAAATGATAAACGATGGAGTATAAAAGGGAATTTTAATAATAACCAATCTCACCCATATCTCTTTTTTAAAAATGTTTCCCATTATAATATTAATAATTTAGACTTCCTATTACCTTTACAGCGATTCATATGTGTGAGTGGTGTCTCTGGATCAGGAAAATCAACATTGCTCAATAATGTAATTTATCAAGGTCTACTTGCGAAAAAAGGGAAATCGGTTCAAGAACCTGCACAGATCCAACAAATTGATAACACTGAACGTATTTCAGAAATTATTTTCCTTGATCAGTCCCCCATCAGCAAAACACCTCGATCCACCCCTGCTCTTTATGCGAATATTTGGAACCTTATCCGCACACTCTTCGCTTGTACAGAAACTGCAAAGGCATTAGATCTTACTATGTCTAGCTTTTCCTTTAATAGTGGCAATGGCCGCTGTGACCAATGCAAGGGACTGGGATCTGAAAATGTCGAAATGCAATTTATGGCTGATGTGTATGTCACTTGCCCTAAAT
This sequence comes from Verrucomicrobia bacterium Opi.OSU.00C, assembly GCA_002922725.1. GTDB lineage: Bacteria > Verrucomicrobiota > Verrucomicrobiia > Opitutales > PNEW01 > PNEW01. The sequence goes on from PNEW01000063.1 coordinate 4,586, forward strand.
GTGAAGGTCGTCGTTTCAGACCCTTTATCCTCGAAATCCATTGGAGGGGGAAAAACATTGCTGATATACTCGAACTAAATGTAGGTGAAGCGGCGATATTTTTTAGGGACCAACCACTCATATTCAATCGTCTGCATACATTAATTGATATAGGCCTAGGATACTTACCCCTGGGTCAACCGCTAAATACTTTATCGGGGGGTGAATCACAGAGACTTAAGCTGGCCAAATGCTTATCTACTTATGAAGAGATAGAAAACAATGCGCTAATATTGCTTGATGAACCAACAACCGGCATGCATCGAGATGATGTTAAGCGTCTTATTTCGGTACTGCAGAAACTTGTAAATAAAGGGCACAGTCTCGTTGTTATAGAACATCACCTCGACATCATTAAATCCGCTGACTATATTATGGAAGTGGGGCCAGGGGCTGGAGCCAAGGGCGGAAAAATTGTTTTCACTGGAAGTCCTGAAGGACTTAGTAAAAAGCAGTTTGCCAGTTCATCATTTATCAAACAGTCATTGCGTATAAATAACAGTAGCAATGAGGGTTCTCTCAGGAGTAAAAAATCCAACAAAAATTTGCCTGAAAGTAATAAACTTAGCAGAGGGAAGTCGACTGCAACTTATAATCACTATAATAAAAAGGTCAATGCGATTGAAATTTTTGGGGCACGTGAACATAACCTGAAAAACTTAACCCTCTCAATTCCGCATCGTCAAATCACCGTTATTACAGGTGTATCTGGGTCAGGAAAGTCTACTCTTGCCTTCGATATAATTTTTGCAGAAGGCCAGCGACGTTTTATGGAGTCAATGTCTCCCTATGCCCGTCAGTTTATCGAACAACTTCCCCGTCCTAATATTGATCGCCTGGTAGGGATTCCACCAACAATTGCTATTGAGCAACGAGTAACTAAAGGTACTCGCAAATCCACCGTCGCTACAATCACTGAAGTCGCTCAATATCTACGTTTACTTTATTCACATATAGGAGTTCAGTATAGTCCACGCAGTGGTAAACCAGTAGTTTCCCTTAATCCATCGCTTCTAAAAAAAACGTTTTGAGGATACATTACTTAAGCAGAAGAAAAAAAACCACCCAATCCTATATCTCTGCGCACCTCTGGTTCGTGGTCGTAAAGGTCATTATCAGCCCTTGGCGGTCTGGGCCATCGACCACGGATTTAAAACATTACGAATCGATGGAAAATTTACCAGTCTGTCTATATTTCGAAAATTAGATCGTTATCGAGAACACGATATCGAAGTCGTCGTTTCAGAAATAGACCTTAAAGGGAAATCGTTTAAAACTCAATTTAATCATCTAAAAGCAAAAGATAAAAACTTTAATTTAAATCAAGCCTTAAAAATAGGAAAAGGATCCTGCTTTCTTGCAACACGCACGAGTGAAATTATTGCTTGGTTTTCAACCACTCGTACAGATGAAGTCACAGGTGAATCATTTCCTAAACTCGATCCCAAACATTTTTCCTGGAACTCACCCAAAGGATGGTGTCCAATGTGCCGAGGGCATGGCCATATCTACACATGGATGTCGGAGGATAATAATTACCCAAAAAAAATTAAAGGAATAGAAAACGGTTCACTTTGTCCTTCCTGTCAAGGGTTGCGTCTAAACGAAATTAGCCGCTCAGTACGGCTACAATTTAAGGGTTGCTCCCCCCTTTCTCTCCCTCAACTACTCCAGCTTACCCCAAGTAAGATCCTGAAAAATTTACAACAGTTGGAATTAAACCGCCGTAATCGCTTAATTGTTCAAGATCTTATACCTGAAATTGGGGAAAGGTTAAAGTTCTTAGATAAAGTTGGCCTTGGATATATCACCCTAGACCGCTCTACAAATACTCTCTCTAGCGGCGAAGCACAACGTATTCGTCTCGCGGCACAATTAGGGTCAAATCTGTCAGGTGTGCTGTATATTCTTGATGAACCAACAATTGGTCTTCACGTCAGAGATAATGAACGCCTACTTAAAACATTAGATGTTCTGCGCACCCGCGGTAATACTCTTATTATCGTCGAACATGATGAAACGACCATGCACCACGCTGATAAAATAGTAGATCTTGGACCTGGTGCGGGACTTCATGGCGGTAATCTTCTAGAAGATGGTAACATTTCTAAAATTAAAAAAAATGTGCAGTCACTAACTGGAAAATATTTAATAAAAGGGATCAAACATCCTCTACGTGGTCATTACCGTTCTCTACCTCCTCCCTGGAATCCCTATTCTAAGCTCAAGAAAACAAAATGGTTAGTAGCGAAAAATGTATCATTGCGTAATCTTAAAGGTGATGACCTCCACTTGCCCCTTGGTAGACTCACCGTAGTCTGCGGTGTGTCTGGTGCAGGAAAATCGACATTAATTCGCGATTTATTAAACCCCATTGTTGCCTATGCTTCCCACAATAAAATTAATAATTTAAAAGCTGAAATGTTAAATCGAACCACATTATTCGATCCAATCAGTCAATCAACTCCTCCCCTCTCACAACTAATCAATGGTGATGTTTTCCATCAAGTAATTGAAGTTGATCAAAGTCCAATTGGCAAAACTCCGCGTTCGACTCCGTCCACTTACATCGGAGCTTTTGACATTATCCGAAGTTTTTTTGCCTCACTGCCAAAATCGAAAATCCAAGGCTATGATGCAGGAACTTTTTCATTTAATACCCGTGGCGGCCGTTGCGAAATATGCAAAGGGGCGGGTCGTATAAAACTGAAAATGAACTTTCTACCAGATGCCTACATTAATTGCCACATTTGTGAAAGTAGCCGTTACGGAATGGAACTCGAAGAAATACGATGGAAAAATAAGAATATCAGTGATATTCTTAAGATGACTTTTGAGGAAGCATCTCATTTTTTCGCTTTTCACAGCAAACTTAAAGAAATTCTTAAGCTAATGGTTGAAATGGGCCTACATTATTTAACACTTGGTCAAAGTAGCCCTACACTCTCAGGTGGCGAAGCACAGCGCCTCAAACTGGTTAGCGAATTAGCAAAAGGACTACGAAGTTTTCGTGGAAATTCGCGGGGAATCATTTCAAACAATCTTTACATTCTCGAAGAACCAACTATCGGGTTACATCTAAGTGATTGTGAGAAACTAATTGAGGTATTACAGCAACTTGTCGATCAGGGACACACTGTTATTGTTATCGAACATCATCCTGACATCATTGCTGAAGCTGATTACATAGTCGAAATTGGCCCAGAAGGAGGTAAATATGGTGGTGAAATATTGTATCAGGGGGCACCTCAAGGGTTACTGAAATGCCCATGTAGCCCGAGTGTCCCTTACCTCCGCAATAAAATTGGGTGCGAAGAATAAGTATGCATACAGATAGGTAAAACTTAATTTGATTATCAACAGTAACAAGATTTAATTTAGGTTTTAGATATTAAGAGAATTATCATTAATCTAATATTTAGAATACTGGCTAGTTTTTTACATTTTGACTTTTCAACCTTTTGAGTTTATGTCTATTAGACATGACAATTATTCAAGCAATAAAAGGACGTGAAATTCTTGATTCTAGAGGGAACCCCACCGTTGAAGTTGATGTAGAACTTGATTACGGCATCATTGGACGCGCCGCTGTACCATCAGGAGCCAGTACAGGTGTAAATGAAGCCCTTGAACTTCGAGATGGTGACATTCCTACTAATAAATTCCCAAAAGGTAGCCATCCTAAAAAGAGGTATCTAGGTAAAGGAGTAACCAAAGCTGTCAGTAATATCGAAAATATAATTACCCCTGCCCTATTGGGTATGGATGCAACTGACCAACTCTCAATCGACGAAAGGATGCTTAAACTGGATGGGACTTCCAACAAAAATAAATTAGGTGCTAATGCAATTCTTGGCGTCTCACTTGCAGTCGCCAAAGCATCGGCTTTAGCCCTCTCTCAACCTCTTTACAAATACCTGGGAGGACCTAACGCCAAAGTTCTACCCGTACCGATGATGAATATCTTGAATGGTGGTGCACACTCTGACGCGCCTATAGACATCCAAGAATTCATGATTATGCCAAAAGGCGCCAATAGTTTTCGAGAAGCTCTACGTATGGGAGCTGAAGTATTCCACGCCCTAAAAAAAGTACTTAAGGTTAATCGACTGTCAACTGCGGTTGGTGATGAAGGAGGTTTCGCCCCGGAACTTGAATCAAATGAAGCTGCACTAGAAGCAATAACTAAAGCGGTAAAGCAAGCAGGATATAAATTAGGTAAGGATATATTTATTGCTCTCGATGTTGCTGCGTCCGAATTCTACAATTCCAAAACAAAAAAGTATGTTTTCAATAAATCTGATCACTCAAAACTCAGTGTAGAACAACTGATCTCCTTTTACCAGGATTTGCTAAAAAAGTATCCAATCATCTCTATCGAAGACGGTTGTGACGAGAGTGATTGGCAAGGTTGGAAAAAACTTACGATCGCCATGGGTGACAATATCCAACTCGTAGGTGATGACCTTTTTGTCACTAACACCACATTCCTTAAAAAAGGAGTAAAACTAGGAGTGGCTAATTCCATTCTTGTTAAAGTCAACCAGATTGGTTCTCTTAGTGAAACGCTTAATGCTATAGAAGCAGCTAAGGAAGCTGGCTATACATCGATAATTTCTCACCGATCAGGTGAAACCGAAGATACGATCATTGCAGATATCGCTGTAGCGACCAATGCAGGTCAAATTAAAACTGGCTCACTCAGCCGCACTGATAGAATATGTAAGTATAATCAACTCTTACGCATCGAAGAAGAGCTTGGTAAGCATGCTGTGTACGGTGGAAAACTATAACGAATAAAAAAGATAGCTGATCATTTTCAACCTATCCCAATATAGTTTTAGGCCGAGGGGGTTATATTTGCTTTTTGGTAAATGACGTCTTAATAAATATTTGTTTAAATGAACGATAGGATGCCATTGATTCGGTGCTGGTTTCTTTCTTTTATGTGGACAAAACTTAAATTTTATTCTTGGTTTCGATTTCATAATTAATGAGCGACAATAATACTCAAAAGCTAATTACTAGACGTGGTGTTGTGATAGACCTTACTCTCACCGCCATCATATTTTGTTTTTTATCCTGGATATTACGTCCCTATGTTCCTGCTCAGACAGAAATTTACACTAATGTATTCGCCATTTTTACAGCCTCTTGCCTTTCAGGGCTTTTCTGGCTTATGCTTCAAATGTTCAGGGTCGTTTATACTGACATGCGAATGCGAAACCGTGAGTAATTGTCACTTGAATATTGCCTGACAATTGCCCCATTGCTTTAATCTAAAGTTATGTAATGCTTTCAAGCTCACTACAAAATGTAACTTAAGTCAAAGGCGGCCAATCAAAACAGTTTTTCATTTTCTATATTTTTCTATATAAAACTATTATGATTTTTAAATGGCTATTTACATCATTTTAAATCTTTATTGAATTAACAATAAAGGATTTGAATTCGATCTTCTATATATCCAAGCCTTTAGTAACAAGAGATTTTAGCTAAAAAAAGTCTATTAAGATGTGTGCTGCTTCCATAGAACGCCATTATCCAATCCCTAATCTTAATTTTCGAGATTTCTGGGACATCTGTAGCCACTATTTACATGTAAATCCTCAATATGTTCAGATAGCTTATACTATTAATAGCGATGATATCCCTATTGTTTCAGAAGAAACTGATGTCGCTGTAATCTTAAGAAGCCTATCGGGTATTCGTGATAATATTCGTAACTATATAGCTCAGTTTCATACCACCTCAATGAATAGCACAGAGAGGGCCGAACTCATTTACTTCCCTCAAACACATGACCACACTAAACATGGTTTATATCTAAGAACCAATGCCGCTTCTAAGCTCACTTTATTTAAATTCGAAGACTTGATTTTTAATAATTACGATATTACTGATTCCATAGAATCGTCGATCGAGTTTGGGCAGTTGCATCCATACCCAATAGGGCAGGGGTAATTATATTTTCGATATTACTGACAGCTTTGGTTACTCCTTTACCTAGATACCTCTTGTCTCTTATACACATCT
>PNEW01000064.1 GCA_002922725.1 Verrucomicrobia bacterium Opi.OSU.00C
GAAGAATCAGGAGAAGGTGAAGAATCCATATTAAAAAGTGAAGATAAAGGTGAGGCAGATAAATCTGATTCCGGTTCTTAAAAACTCAGCCTAATATGAAGTCGATTTAGACTTCCCCTTTTAAAATTATTAATTTAGTTATGTCCATATCGGTTATTGCGGGATTGGGAAACCCTGGAAATAATTATCGCCACACGCGGCATAATATCGGCTTTGAAATTGTAAATAGTTTGAATAAACAAAATAGTGGGAAATGGAAATCTGAAAATAAATTTGAAGCGGAAATTTCTCGTCTAACTATAGATGAAAAATCCTTTTTTTTAGTTAAACCACTCACTTTTATGAATGAAAGCGGTCGTTCCTTAAAATTACTCTGTGATTATTATAAAGTTGCAGTTGCGAATTTAATCATTGTAGCAGATGAAGTACAAATTAATTTAGGGGAAATGAAAATTACAACAACTGGAAGCGCCGGAGGACATAATGGCATTGATAGTGTTATCCAGTATCTTGGTAATGGGTTTTCTCGTTTTCGTATTGGCATTGGCCCTAAATTACCACCCCAAATCGAAATGAAAGTTTTCGTTCTGAGCAAATTTAATGTTAAAGAGCAGGAAGTTGTGAATAACAAAATGAGCGATTATTTGACCAATCTACAGCTCCTTATTGACAGAGGGCCAAACCTTGCCATGAATCAAATTAATCAACGAAACAAAACTACTGATGAACCAAACCTTAACTAATCGTCATTATAATGCATCCATCATTCTTGATACACGTGGTGTAGAAGATACAATTGATACCCTTATTGAACAATTGAAAAAGGCAATAGAAGAGGTGGGAGGTCAAGTGGGAGATGTCAATAATCTGGGACGTTTCGATTTTATACGTGTCACCGATAAAAAACATTTAGCAGATTTTTATATAAATATCACTTTTAAGTGTTCACCTGATGTTCCTCATCAATTGCAGGAAAACTTGCGCCTTGAAAAAATGGTTAAACGCATCATTATAAAAACTATAAAGTAAAACTTTTAATACGTTATGGCATCATACAATAAAGTAATCTTGATGGGCAATTTGACACGTGACCCAGAACTCCGAGCCACCACAAAAGGAACTTCTGTTTGCCAGATTGGATTGGCGGTCAATCGTACTTATAGGGATAGTGATGGGAATAACCGCGAGGATGTTACCTTTGTTGATATTGATGCCTTTGGAAAGCAAGCAGAAGTTGTAGCAAAGTACATGAGTAAAGGACGACCAATACTTATTGAGGGACGTCTTCATTTAGACTCATGGGAAAGCAAAACGGGAGAAAAACGTAATAAGTTAAAGGTCATACTAGAAAGTTTTCAATTTGTAGGTAATAGGAGTGATACAGGTGATACAGGTTATGAAAACGTATCTCCACCCTCGAGAAAGTCTGACTCGAGCACTACTGGGACCTCACATAAAAATATGGATGAACAGGATATCGATGATGATGTCCCGTTTTAATATTATAAGTAAAATAAATTGGTTAATTATTTTTAATTAAAGAAAACAATGGCTATTACTGATATATTACTTCTCAAACCTATTGAAAAATTGGGTAATGAAGGCGATCATGTGCAAGTGAAGGCGGGATACGCTCGTAATTTTCTTTTCCCAAAATTGATGGCGGTTCCTGTTAATCATGCCAATCGAAAACAGATTGATGCACTGATAAAAAGACGTGAGGCAAGATTGACGAATGAGCTTTCAACTGCACAGGGAATTGCTAATAAAATTGAAAATTTACATATTGCTATCGCCATGAAAACGGGACCGGGGGGTAAATTATTTGGTTCTGTAACTACACAGCATTTGCATGAGCAACTAACGACTCACGATGTGAAAATTGAGCGCAGGCAAATAGCACTAAACAATCCAGTAAAATCTTTAGGTAAACATAATGCGAAGATTAAGGTACACGCCGAACTTTTTATAGATTTAGAGTTCGAAGTAGTTTCCGAAAATCCAATCGACAAAGAATCTTAACCTCCAGTAGATACAGGACCATAGGTCATGCCTTCGAAGAAAGGACTTACAAATGGAGTCGGGCGCAGTGGTGAAGAACGCGCCTCAATAAGCGCCCGCGAAAGATCCGGGACGCCGGATCCGCTTGATCGAATTGCCCCACATAATATAGATGCAGAAGAGGGCCTCATCGCATCGTGTATTATGGATGGAGGGCAAGAAACAATCACTTTTTGTCTTGAAGCTAAATTAACTCCTGATTATTTCTATAAGCCTGCACATCAAGTTATTTTCCAAGCCCTTCTTGATCTTTACGAAAAAGGGTCGGTCGTTGATGAAATCATTCTTGTAGAGTATCTGGGAACTCAAGATAGGTTGGATGAGATTGGAGGGTTTAGTGCAATAACTCATTTAACTAACCGTATAGAGACAACAGCCCACGCACAGTACTGGATGGAAATCGTACGAGAAAAATGTCTTTTAAGACGGTTAATTAAGTCAGCAACCCAAATCGTAGACGATTGTTATCATTCACAGGATGGGTTGGATAATTTTCTTGAAGCGGCAGAACAGAAGATTTTTGAAATTAGTCAAGACCGTGTCACTGAATCTGCGGTTCCGATAAAGGAGTCCATCGACTCAGCTGTAAAATTGATCAATACCCTCCTTCAAAGTAAGGGTGAATTAAGTGGCGTATCGAGTGGGTTTATAGATCTCGATCGTATGACTTTTGGTTTTCATCAGTCAGAGATGATTGTTCTAGCGGCCCGTCCGTCAGTAGGAAAAACATCCCTAGCATTGAATATTGCTGATTCAGCAACTTTTCCCAGTGATAAAAAACGCAAGCCTGTCCCGACGTTGTTCTTTAATTTGGAGATGAGTGCAAGCCAACTCGCTTTTCGTCTCCTATGCAGCCATTCGAAGGTGAACATGCAAAGAGTTAAAGATGGGATGGTCCCTAGGGAGGACCAAAATCGGCTGAGCCGCGATGCTAAAGCATTGAAAGAAGCTCCATTATGGATTGATGAATCCGGACAACTAACGATACTTGAAATGCGTGCTAAGGCGCGGCGCATGCATGCAAAACATAAGCTAGGCCTAATTGTTATTGATTACTTGCAGCTTATTTCAGGTACCGATAACCGGGTGGGAAGAGAACAACAAATTTCTGAAATTTCTCGTGGGATTAAGGCGATGGCAAAAGAGTTGGAAGTTCCAGTGCTTGTTTTAAGTCAACTAAACCGTGAATCTGAAAGAGAAAAAAGGGCACCACGACTTTCGGACCTACGTGAGTCAGGTTCTATTGAACAGGATGCTGATGTTGTCTTTCTCCTTGCAAAAAGGAGTGATAAACGAGAAGAGGGAGAAAATGGCATTTCTGCATCCACATCAGGTAATGTAATTGACTTAATCGTGGCTAAACAACGCAACGGTCCTGTCGGGACGGTTCCATTATCATTTAGACCAGAATTTACTCGTTACGAGAATTACTCTGATAAATCCATTTAATTTGTATGCTTACACAAACTCTTAGGTGGACACTCTTTTTTTTATGTGTTGTTAACTTTTCCCTGTTAACTGCACAAGATGGGTCGTTGAAACAACCTGTTGTAGGACAGATTGAAATTAAATTTAAGGATATAAAAAATATCAGTGAACAGGCGATTCGCGCACGTATTCAGATACGAGTGGGAATGGAATATAACCAGAGCCTTATCGATCGATCTATACGATCACTTTATAACATGGGATTTCTAGATTTTATCGAAGTTAGGACTGAAATTCTGCCGGATGGAAAATCAAAACTAATATTTCTTGTTCAAGCAAAGTATAGAATTAAAGATATAGTTTTTGATGGAAATCGCAGATTGAAAAATACAAGGATTCAAGAAAAAATTGTTTCTCGTGAAAATGGTGTTCTCGATGAGCGCAGAATCAGTAACGATAGTGACAAAATACTTGAATACTATCAGAGTAAAGGTTTCTCCCAAGTTTCTGTTGATTACGAAATAACCAAAGACCCTAAAACTGGTTATGGTGATGTGATTTTTAGCATTGATGAAGGGCAAAAGTTGAAGATAGCCTATGTTAGATTTACTAATAACAAGGAGATTAGTGACCGAAAGTTAAGAAGGAAATTAGACACTAAAGATTTTTCATTCGTAAACTCATTTTTTGGCAAAGGTCGTTTTAAAGATGAAACTCTTCAAGAAGATATAGATAAGCTATTAGCCTTTTATAAACAAAAAGGATATCTCGATGTTGATATATCAGACGCCAGTGTAACTTTAGATTACCCGTCATCCAATACGATTGGTGTTACAATAGATATTAATGAAGGACGTCAATACAGGGTAGGAAATGTTACCTTTGAGGGGAATACTCTTTATAGTGAGGTGGAACTGATGCGGTCGTTAAAGCTTAAACCAGGCGATGTGTTCTCCCCTGCACTTCTTGACGAAGATCGAGATAAAATGCGTGAAGTATTTGGGCAACTTGGTTATCTTGATACCGGCATTCGCGCAGAACGAAGGCCAAATCTGATAACAGGTGATATCGATATTCATTATAATATTAGAGAGAGTGAAGAAATTCTTGTCGAATCGATCAATATTGAAGGAAATACCAAAACTAAAAGTGTAGTTATTCTTAGAGAAATTTCACTATCTCCAGGTGATGTATTTGATCGAGTGCGTATGAAGTCTAGTGAATCTCGCCTTATTAATACACAGTATTTCGAAAACGTATTTGTTTCTCCTGAAAAAACGAATATTCCTGGCCGGAGGAATATGAAAATTTCACTAAAAGAGGGACGAACAGGGAATATTACTTTTGGGGCAGGTTATAGCTCCTTAAGAAAAGGGCTGTTTTCTGCAGAGGTAGGCCAAGGTAATTTTGATTTATTCAACTTCCGATCTTTTTTTCAAGGTGATGGGCAGAAGATGCGGGTTTACGCAGAACTCGGGGCAAATTCCGAACAATATGGGATAACTTTTGTTGAACCCTGGCTTTTTGATCAACGCTTGGCATTTGAAATAGATTTGTATCGAATCGAAACTGATTTCGTTAGTGTTACTTTTAACGAACTTCGTACTGGTCTTCGGACATCACTTCGTAAACGCCTTTTTAACAATATTGATGGGCGACTTACTTACAGTTTTGAAATAGTTGATATTTTTGATGTTTCCGAATATGCTTCATCGATAATCAAAGCAGAAGAAGGTAAGCGGAGTGTCTCTAAAGTTGAAATCGATTTAATCAGGGATTTTCGAGATAGAATTATTTATAGCCGACGGGGAAATCGCATAGAATTAAAAACATCATTTGCTGGTCTAGGAGGAGATACGGATTACTTTAAAATAGAAGGACGAGGATCTCAGTTCTTTCCCATACATGATTACCTAGAACAGACACTTAGTATTTTCGCACGTGCAGGATCAGTATTTGATAGAGGAGATAGTGGAATACCCTTTTTTGACCGCTTTTTCTTAGGAGGGCCAGATGATGTTCGCGGGTTTGAATTCCGACAGGTAGGACCTAAGGACACTGAGAGGAATGAATCCGGGGGGCTCACTACCCTTGATAATATTGGAGGGAATTCATTCGGTTTTTTTAGTGTCGAGTACACTTTTAAATTATCAGATGGTATGAGGCTTGCTGTTTTTTATGATTTAGGTTTTGTCAATCCCGATGCGGGGGATTTTAGTTTTTCGAATTATAATTCAAATTGGGGTTTTGGCCTCAGGGTTAAAGTCCTTGGAGCGCCAATGCGCCTAGATTTTGGCATACCTATAAAAACGGACGAATTTAATGATCAAGGTAACCAGTTCCACTTCACCTTTGGACCAAGATTTTAATTATTATTAACCTTTAATATGAACGAACAACATAACTCCATTAATTATGAATAAACTTATCTTCACGCTAATCTTATCATGTGTATTTATCACTTCTTCTTTTGCTCAAGAGTTAAAGGTAATAACAGTTGATATGGGTGCACTGTACACCGGTTATTATAAGACCAAGGAAGCAAATGAAAAGCTCAAGGATAGTATTGACCAGGCCCAAGCTCAAGCGGAAGAGCTTCTTGAAGAAGGTAGGTCGCTTGCGGAGGAGTTCAATAATCTCCGGGAGAGAATTAATAATCCCGCACTTACTGATGAATCTCGCAATAAATCAAAGCTGGAAGCTCAGGAAAAGTTGAAAGAAATTCAAAAGAAAGAAAGTGAGTTACAACAATATCAGGCAAATACAGAACGGTCTCTCCAGCAGCGTCAGCGTACTCACCGCGACTTGATGTTAGACGAAATTAAAAAGGTAGTTTTAATAGTGGCGGAGAAGAAAGGGGCGACGCTCGTACTTGATACTGCAGGAACATCACTACTTGGTATTCCAAATGTATTATATTCTAATCCGGGGTGGGATATTACGGATGACGTTTTGGGTAAAATAAATGAAAATGCTCCAAGTGAATGATTTTTAGAAGATAAAATGAAGCAGATTTTAACTTTAACGATCCTGTTTGATTACTTTTATAATTAGCTATTCTCACCAAAATTCTTATCAAAAAAGTTGTTTTATTCATCTTCTTGATCGAGGATATTTAAACTTGGTGAAATTATTACTTCCTGTTATTGAATATTAGTAGCCTTTTAGTAATCTTAAATCATGGATATTTCTTTATCGACGGACGAAATTCTCGATATCATCGGGGAAGGAATAAAAGAAGGGGACACTGATGTCATAATAAAGGGAATTGCGGCCCTAGATATTGCTGAATCAGGAGAACTATCATTTTTAGGGAACAATAAATATAGTAAGGAAGTACCGAACTCAAACGCTTCTATTGTTTTACTTCCCGAAGAATACAAAGGTAAACCTAGGCTGAATCAGCTGTATTTGCGTGTGGCTAACCCTTCACTATCACTTAGTAAGATCTGTGAACATATCGAGATTTGTCTAAACCCAAGCAGATCTCCCGGTATTGATTCATCCGCTGTGATAGATCCAACTGCAACAATTGATCCTGAGGCTTATATTGGGCCGCAGTGTGTGATTGCAGCAGATGCTTCGGTTGGTAAAGGAACGATTCTTGAAGCAAAAGTATATATTGGGGAGAATTCTCATGTGGGCAAAAATTGCCAGTTTAAACCGCAGGTTGTTTTAGCTTCCTACTGTAAAGTAGGTGATCGAGTTCGGTTGGAGGCGGGCGTAATCGTTGGATCAGATGGTTTTGGTTATGACTTAAACGAAGGAGTGCATTACAGGAACCCACAAATTGGTTATGTTATTATTGAGAATGATGTAGAAATTGGAGCTAATACCACTATCGATCGTGCGCGATTTGATGTAACACGGATTCAAGAGGGAACTAAGATTGATAACCTAGTTCAAGTCGCTCACAACGTTAATATCGGGAAAAATTGCATGATTGCTGCTCAATCAGGAATTTCAGGCAGCACAACCCTCGAAGACAACGTTACACTAGCCGGCCAAGTTGGTGTAGCAGGCCATATAACAATTGGGCAAGCTGCAATAATAGGTGCCCAAGGAGGTGTTAACCGCGATATAGAACCCGAAAGTAAAAGTACTGGCACACCAGTGATGCCTCTTCTTCAAGCGAGGAAAATAGATGTTCTTTTGCGCAAGTTACCAGAACTATTCAAAAAAGTTGCTAATCTAGAAAAAATATTAGAAAAAAAGGCAGTAATTAAAGACTGAATATTTATATGCAAGTAGGTGAATTAAAAGTTCTATCCGGGCAATCAAATCCCGCTCTTGTCGACGAGATATGTAGTCTAGTTGGTACAACTGTTGGCGGTTGTGAAGTTGGCAGTTTTCCGGATGGTGAGACTAGTGTTAAAATTACCGAAAATATCCGTGGAAAGGATATTTTTGTCGTTCAATCTTCATGTACACCTGCGAATAATAATATAATGGAGTTATTGATTATGATCGATGCTGCGCGACGTGCCTCGGCACAACGGATCACTGCAGTCATCCCTTTTTTTGGCTATGCCCGTCAAGACCGTAAGGACCAACCTCGAGTTCCTATCACAGCGAAACTTATTGCTAATTTACTTGTTACTGCTGGGGCCAACCGTATATTAACAATTGATCTTCATGCCCAGCAGATCCAAGGGTTTTTCGATATCCCTGTTGATCATCTCTATGCCTCGCCGGTTTTCTTTGATTATTTAAAGCAGATAGATAGCAAGAAAATGGTCATTTTTGCACCTGATGTTGGAGGGGTGAAAATGGCTGCAGCCTATGCAGACATGTTTGATTGTGCTCTTGGGTTTGTTGCAAAACGTCGTACCAGTGCCACTACTGTTGAGGCCTTGAATTTAGTAGGTGAGGTTCAAGACCGGGAGGTTCTCATTATTGATGATATGACTGAAACTACAGGTACGCTTTGTGCAGCGGCAAATCTTCTTAAAGATAAGGGAGCAACTAAAATCCGCGCTGCTGTCAGCCATACGATGCTAAATGAAATTGGTTATGACCGGCTTGCAAAAGGGCCTATTGATGAACTTATTACTACGAATACGGTACCTATTGATACGCGTGGGTTACCAATAAAAGTATTAAGTATCGCACCTCTTTTAGCGCAAGCAATCCTCAGAATAAATAACCATGAGAGTGTAACCAGTTTATTTAAAATCAAAGGATTTTGAGGCAAATATTAATCAATTTAAGGGCCTTTGCTATTAATCGACGTTGTAGATGTAAAGAAATTAGGGCTTAGTTTCTTACTTACATTATATTTACGGAACTTGAAATCAAATTTCCATGTCATTACCACCTAAAATGCGGAATATATTTTTATTATTTATCGTTCTTACAGCAACAGCAATTTACGCGATTCATGAGTTGCTGGGGCAATCAGACGCAAGTGAATCTGAGGTTTTGCATCTTACCAATGCTGATAAACTTTTTCCCATTGATAACAATCCTATTGGTGATGGAAAACAGGAGCACGTAGTCAGTTATGCTGATGTACTCGATGATGTTACTCCAGCGGTTGTGAGTGTTTATGCTTCTCGAATTGTTCGCGTCATGAGTCAGCGACAAGTGGATCCTTTAGAAGAAATGTTAAGGCGGTTTTATGGTGTTCCTATACCACGAGATCAACAAGGTAATAAGAGAAGACAAGAAAATGAGCAGGAGCGAAAATTACCATACGGTATGGGATCTGGGGTGATTATTTCTCCGGATGGATATATTCTTACAAACCGACATGTCGTTACTGATGAGCGTGGTGAGGATGTAGATGAAATTCGCGTAAGTATGAGTGAAGATGAAGATAAAGAGCTTCTTGCGAAAATTGTTGGTTCAGATAAAAGAACTGATATAGCCGTTCTTAAAATTGATGGCGAAGATCTCCCCTATATAAAAATGGCTAACAGTGACAACCTACGGGTTGGAGATGTTCTTTTTGCGATTGGAAATCCCCTCCGAGTTGGAACAACTGTTACACAGGGTATTGTATCTGCAACTGGTCGGACAGAATTGGGATTGCTGGGGATGGGAAGTCAGGGATATGAAAATTTCATTCAAACTGATGCTTCGATCAATCCAGGAAATTCGGGTGGTGCACTCGTTGATGCCGAAGGAAGACTTGTCGGTATAAATACTGCAATCATATCCCGAACCGGTGGTAATATTGGAATTGGATTTGCCATCCCAACTAATCTAGCCCGCTCAGTTATGGTCAAGCTTCTTGAGACAGGTACAGTTCGGCGTGGCTATCTTGGCGTTAGGATCGATGATATAACGACAGATATTGCCGAAGCTTTTAATCTTACTAGTTCCAGAGGTGCACTCGTAGTTCAAGTGGAACAAGGTTTACCCGCGGCAAATGCCGGAATTAAACGTGGGGATGTCATAGTAAGTGTCGATAACCAAGAGATTAAGACCAGCATTGACCTTCGATTAAAAATAGCATCAATGCAGCCCGGCAGTGATGTAATCGTTACTGTAATGCGGGATGCAAAAAAACAAAAATTTAATGTGGTTTTGGGTAACTTAGAGACTGGATTGGCAGAAGAAATCGACCTTTCAGGGAGTGAACTTTTGCAAGGAGTCATTGTTAAACAGCTCAATAGTGAGATAAGAGAAAGATATGAGGTGCCAGAAGAAGTTGAGGGGGTTGTTATATCTGAAGTCGACATTAATTCACCTTATTTAAATATCATTCGAGAAGGGATTGTAATTGTTGAAATTAATGACCTACAAGTCAGTAAAATAGATGACGCCAAGAAGATTTTACGGAGAGGAATTAACAAGCTTTGGGTATATGAAAGAGGTAGTTTTGGCTATATTGCTATTCGTCGGTAGTGAAACGAGTTTTAACTACCCGGCTTATAAGGTGTGATTTTTTTTAAACCATCAGGTAGTTTATCCGCCTCATAAGTTGGAAAACTTAATTTTAAAAGTGGAATTACCGGAACTTCAAATTTTGTTTTGCCTTCACTCCGATCGACAAGCACCGCAATCCCAATTGGATCAGCTCCTTGGGTTTTAATGATTTCCAAGGTTTCACGAATCCTAC
>PNEW01000065.1 GCA_002922725.1 Verrucomicrobia bacterium Opi.OSU.00C
AGATGTGTATAAGAGACAGCATTAGAACTTCATAACCGCACGGTACAAGATATCATTTTACCTCGTAACCAAGTTCAATTTTTTGATTTAAATGATAGTATTGATTATAATATTGAACTTGCAAAAAGGAGTGGCCATACCCGATTTCCTCTTTGTGTAGGCGACCTTGATCAGTGCATTGGCCTTGTTCATATCAAGGATATTTTTCATTCATCAGGTGATATAAAAAAAATGAATTTGCGTCGGATTAAACGGAATATCATCCGTGTAATGCCAGATGAATCATTGGATAATGTGATGCAAAAATTGATGCATTCTCGGACACATATGGCGCTCGTTCTTGATGAGTTTGGTGGGATTACTGGTGTCATCACGCTAGAGGGCATTATTGAAACTATTGTAGGTTCCATTCAGGACGAATTTGACTTTGAAGAAGAACACATAAAACCAAATGGAATTGACAATTATCTTGTATCAGGATTGACCCCCATTCATGAATTCGAAGAGATACTTTCTATTGAGGTCGAAAATGAAGAAGTTTCGACTGTTGGTGGTCTTATTATTTCAGAACTTGGACATATCCCTTTGAAACAGGAAAGATTTAGATTTAATGGGCTGGATATTACCATTACTGAAGTGGATGAAAAGCGAGTAATAGCTGCAAGGGTACGCGTAATTGAACGGAAAGATGAATTAAATAAGTCAGATGAATAGCTTACAGGCATAATAAGATTCTATCAGCTTTCATTTGAAGCACGTTTTAAACGGTCATTAATTGCAACCCCAATTCCTTTTTCAGGAGCAGCTTCGATATAGATTACGTCATATTCCTTCTGATCTACTGTTCGCAATAAATGAAAGAGGTTATGAGCAGCTTCTGATAGATCGCCATCCTCCGTTAGCCAGTAGATATTAATATGTTTCGTCATTGAAGAAATAGTTTTGCGGTTAAAATAAATTAACGCCTTACTTTTATCATTTGTTATATGTAACTGTTTCCCCAGCTCAAATATTATTAATCGAGTTTTGGGGCTGTAATGCTTATTCATCATTCCGGGTGCGCGTAGCCCTTCGGTATTATTTGTTATTGATACCTTTTTGGGATAAGTATTTTTAACCTCTAATCCTAATGTTTTACTAAGCATATCACAGGTGATTACACCAGGTCTTAGAAGGATGGGCTTTGTAGGATTAGTAATGTCGATTATTGTAGATTCCATTCCAACAGAACAAGCCCCACCATCCAGGGAATATTCTAAATTGTCGCCTAAAGAATCTAGGACATGTTCGATAGTAGTAGGACTAATATAGCCAAAAGGATTAGCACTTGGGGCGGCCAGACAGAGCTTTGAATCCTCGAGTACTTTTCGCAGGACTGGGTGCATTGGGATTCTTATTGCTACTGTGTTAAGATTAGCTGTGACAATACCCGGCACTTCAGGTTTTTTCGGTAGAACTAACGTCAATGGTCCAGGCCAAAAGACATTTGCCAATTTAATAGCGGATGGATTGAGTGAAGCCAGCCGATTAACCCCTTCCATATCGAAGGTATGTACTATTAAGGGATCAATAAAAGGCCTTCCCTTAATATTAAATACTTGGCGTACAGCAGATATATTGAAGGTATCAGCTGCTAGGCCATAAACAGTCTCTGTTGGGACCGCAACTACCTTGCCCTTGGATAATAGCTGTATGACCTGCGTAATATCTTCAGGTCGATCCCGATAGATTTTCGTCAAGTTTTTATTTTATAAACGTTAGGGTGGGGTTGATGTTTTACATTCAATTATTTCTGAAACAGAGTTTATTTCATTAGCAACATATTACGCGCACGTTTAATAGTTTTAGTTATGTGCCGCTGCTGTTTTGCTGAC
This sequence comes from Verrucomicrobia bacterium Opi.OSU.00C, assembly GCA_002922725.1. Taxonomy (GTDB): domain Bacteria; phylum Verrucomicrobiota; class Verrucomicrobiia; order Opitutales; family PNEW01; genus PNEW01. The sequence goes on from PNEW01000065.1 coordinate 1,875, forward strand.
AACCCTGTAATACGACGAGGTAAAATTTTTCCTGTATCTGTTACATAACGTAACAGTGCTTCCACATCCATTTCAGTCAAATTTGATGGGTTCTTTGATTGAGTAGCTGGTTTTAAATCTTCGTTTGTCATAAACGGCTACAGACAATTAAATATATGATTAATATCAAGAAGAAAATGAAGATGAGTGCAATATATTCTCAAACTACTCTTTTCGTAAGTAATGATTTGTAACGTTCATCTTTGAATAAAGCATGTTTAAGTATTTCATTTTTACAAGTAACATCTTCTGTTACCCAGTGTGTAGCATATGCTCGTCGCCAGCGGTTCGAGTTATTCCGGTGTGAACTATGCAAAGTTTGACTATTATGAAAAACAACGCCACCTTTACCTACTGGAGCGAGTTCTTCATTACTCATGTCGATGTAATTATTAGGAGGAATGAAGTTGTGTGGTTCATCCTCTGATTGTTGATAATGTGGGACAATACCTTTTTTATTTGATCCGTTGATATAGCGTAAACATCCATTATCCTTATCGACATCATCGAGTGCAATCCATGCGGTTATAACATGATCAGCGGGGAAACATTGGAAATAAAAGTTATCTTGATGGTAAGGTTTCGGTCCCCCATAATGTGGTGGCTTCATGAATATCTGGTCCGTTAAAAGCAATGGATTACCACCAATAAACTCTTCAATTATATTATTGAATCTGCGATCAAGAACAAAATCTTGAAAAGCAGGATGTTTGAAAAATGGATGTGATATTTTGCGAGGAATAATTTTACCGGTTTCCAATCGTTGTCCATCCCTTAGGGGAACATGTGCTTGTTTAAGCTCTTCTTCAATTATGGTCGTAGCAATCTCAGCTATTTGATTTATCGTATCTGTATGAAATACTTTTTCGATGACAACCCAGCCTTTAACATAAAGGCTTTCCATTTGTTCACGTGTTACCATAATGGCCCCTTTTATTATCCTTTAGCGTAATAGTCAAGTTATAGATAGCAATACACCTTTCAGTATTGCCTACTAATTAATATTAGATGGCAATTTAATTTACCACACCAACCCATCAGTGAGCTATATGTTTAACCTTATATTCTGATTAAAGCTTACTTTTCAATTGCGATTCCCCATGGGCCTTTTCCTGTGGAGATGGTAGCCACAACTTTTTCCGTTTCAGTATTGATAACAGAGACATCATTAGATATTCCGTTTGCGGTGTATAGTTTCTTTCCATCCGTTGTCAGAGCCACCCCCCAAACCCTCATCCCTACCGGTATATAACTTATTACCGTATTTGTCGAAGTGTCGATAATGGCTACGAGATTTCCCCTTCCTGTAGCAACATAAACGTGTTTCCCATCAGGACTGACTATTACACCCATAGGTTTAATTTGTTTATCCTTTTTTTCAATCTTTATTGAATCAATCACTTTATTGGTTTTAGTATCTATCACCGATACAACGCTACCGATTTCAGACGTGATATAGGCCTGTTTCCCATCCGGCGTAAAAGCAGCAGCCCGTGGCCTACTCCCGACAAGAATGGTTGAAATAACTTTTAATGCTATTGTATCAATGACTGAAACAGTATGCGTAGTTTCAGCTGTTACATAAACAGTCATACCGTTTGGGCTTACTGCAACACCCTCCGGTTCTATACCTACAGGAATGACAGCTATTATCTGATGAGTTTGCGTATCTATAACAGAAGCGGTATTCGCATCTTCGTTGGATACATAAAGTCTGTTTCCATCAGGACTTACAGAAAATGCTTCTGGATCTGAACCAGCTGAAATGGCATCAATTTGCTTCCTAGTTACTGTATCAACAACCCCGATTGCATTATCACGACCAAGTGCTAAGTAAAGTATCCTACCGTCGGGACTGAGACCAATACCCCGTGGTCGATTACCTACAGCTATCGTGTCAACTACTTTGTCGGTCTTAGTATCAATGACTGTTACGCTGTTGGATCGTTCATTACTTACATAAGCGAGGGGGTTAGCTGTCAAGTCAGTGAAGAAAGTTAAATAAGCTAAAATGATGGGAACAATTAAATAATTCATAAGTTTATAGATTTTAATAGTAAGATATTATAAGGATTCAAGTTGACATTTGCTTTCAGAATGTGGAATTCCTAGTCCTTCTAAAGAATTACTTTTGACTTTTATTCCAGGTATTGGAACACGAGTAACAATTTTTAAAATATCCCCTTTTCGTTTGCCTGGTTCAGATCGAGGAGTGACCAAGTGTAGAGGTTGTTTAAGTTGATGATCTCGATTTCTAAAGGTCAGAGCACTCCCTTTATGGCCATCAAATGGGAAGTTGCTTTCTAGGGACTCGATTATATCTTTCCCTGTTGTGCTGTTCGACCGGATTACTACTTCACCGATGATTTTTACGGCAGCCCAATTTGTCCAAGCGGTACTATCCATTGGTTTGTTGTATTTCCTGAAAAACCGGTTATTAAGCTCACGTGCGCTGTAACGGAATAGTTCATGATACCATATCGTTGGCCAGACTCCTATTAAATTCTTTGCATCATGTTTCCAAAGTTGGACAATATCCATATAGGGGCTGACGACTTGAAATGGGAGATCATATTTTTTGTACTGCTTTAAAAAGTTAATCTGGTCTTCACTATTTAGTATGACGAATACAACTTCAGGATTTGTGTATTTAATCTTTTTTAATATTGGAAGATACGTTGATTTGCCAGTTGATATAATTTCATGTGCTATTTCTCTCCCGTTTTCTTGTTTTAAAAAATGCTGTGCTTGTTCATAAATTTTTATATTGGCAAAGGAATCATCAGATAGGAAATACCACCGTGTGAGATTTTTCTTATGTATTAGCCATTGACCGATAGCACTTATATAGATTGCTGCACTAGGTTTAATATGAAAAGTATAACGATGGCAATCGACGCCTCTTAAATTATCTGCCTTTGACGCACTGTTAAAAAAAGGTACTCTGTGCTTTTGCGTCAATTCACTGATGAATAAAGTTGCCTGTTCGTCAAGGTTGCCGACAATTGCTATCACATTATCTTCTTGAATTAACTTAAGAGCCTTTTGCGGGGCAAATTTTATTTGGGTATAGCTTTCACTCACAAGGGAGAATTCCTTACCAAAAAATCCTGCCAAAACATTGTTTTCTTCAAGTGAGAGACGAGCACCCATAATAGCATATTCATGCTGATCTTTGAGTGAACCAGTTTGAGAGGATAAATGCCCAATCTTGATAGGTGGGATATTCTCTACAATGAGAGAATTACTGAAGGTGAATAAGTTTCCGAAAAAAAGAGATATTATTACCCCAATACCGCTTAAAATTTCTTTTCGCATTGCTTAAGATCCTTTTGTTACAATGAATATTACTCTATTACTCAGTATTTAAGATCAGGTATATGTCTTTACATATACACTTTTAAAGATGCCATCGAAAACCGATAGTTGCGAGAATAGGATTACCAATTGATATCAAGCCGTTCGACGCTTTTCCAGTTTCAAATTTCGTATTTAAAATATTCTCTATTGAAACAAAACCTTCTATTTTTCCATTGAATTTATAAGCGATCATTAAATCTACTACTGTGTAGTCTTGAAGCTCCAAGGTATTAAGATCGTTTTCATATTGGCTGCTAGTGTAACGGAGTTGCAAACTATTGGTCCATTTTGTAGTAGGGTTCCAAATCATTAAAAAACTCAACATATGTTTTGGTGACTGCGCTAAGCGATTATTTTCCAGGTCCAACTGAACGGGGCTCTTTGTTATTTCGGAGTCACTGTAGAGGTAGCTTGTGGAAAATAGCCACTGCTCATTGAGATTCCATGAAACATCCAACTCTAGTCCGCCGACACTAACCAGGCCGAGGTTTTGTCGTTGTCGACATGTCCCACCAGCGGGGACGAAGCCACAGGGCTTCACCGGACCTGGGCCGAGACCTAGCGTGACATTGGCAATGGGTTCATCGAGGAAATTTAGGAAATATGTCAGGCGAAAATCTAGGTTTTTATTTGGTCGAAAATTTAACCCAGCCTCTCCACCATATAAACGTTCTCGTTTAAGTTGTGGATTCGCTTCAGTAATATCGACGCGTACTCTAAAAGGACGATAAAGTTCGTTGAGTGTTGGTGCACGGAATCCTGTGTAAAATGCGCCACGGGCACGTAATTGATCATTTAAAATGTAATTCACGCCGAACCTAAAATTACCTACCCATTCATCACGATCGAGAAATTTATCGTCGCGAAGAATCTCCTTACTTATTAAGTTAGTCTGCTTTCTACTCCCATTATTAATACTCCAGTAATCGCTGCGACCGCCAAAAATTAAGTTGAGTTCAGGGGTTACCTCCCAGGTATCTTCAAGAAAAAAACCGATCAAGGTTTGTTCGCCACCTGCATTTCTTTCGCGGTTAAAAAAAGTATCTGTAAAAAAGAATCGCTCATTTGTTTGCCCTTTAACTTTACGGGCGTCCACACCGTATATAAGTTGGTGGCCTTTTATTTTTTTCAGGTTTATTACCGCATTTGCACCCCAGGCTTTAGAGGGAACACTAAATTGCTTAAGTGCAGGATTTTCCAAATCACGATCTATGTTAACTGATGTAAAAAGATTGCGAAAATCACGGTTTTGATAATAGATCTGTGCCTGCCATGATATATCATTGTTTTGAGTAGAACCATTAAGAGCAATACTCGCATCGTATGCTTCCGAGTCATTTGTCGCCAATAGTGTTCCATTACCACGCTCTTCATTGAAATAAGACGCATTTAAAACAAGGGCGTTATTATCCGATAAACGCCAGCGAAAACCGCCCTTAATTAACTCTGCTTCAGAAAAAGCATCTCTATCAATTAACCCTCTTTGATCCTTATGTAAAATGGGATATCCATCCGTTATAAAACTGTTAGTTGTAATAAACACATCGATATTATCAGAGGATTTCTGTGCAAAGAGGTTTATATCTGAAGTTCCTCTGTTTCCTCCTGAAATTTCGATAATAGCAAAGTCTTTTTTAGGTTTTCGCGAGAATAAGTGAATCACCCCACCTAGTGCGGTATTTCCCCATGGTCCGGCACCACCACCACGTATTACTTCAACACCTTCAATGCTACTTGCCGGTAGACGGTTCCAGTAGACCCAGCCTCCAAATGGATCATTGAGTGGTATGCCATCAAGTAAAACTAATGTTCTTCCTGCACCATTTGGACCAAGATTACGCAAGCTGACGCCCTGTGTTGTCGGATGAGCAACTCGACTGCCGCTCCTTCGAAAAAGACTGAATCCAGGAATGTTTCTTAAGGTGTCATCCAATCGACGTTGGGGGGAGCTTTCGATGAAGCTGCGTTCAATAAATTTATCATCAAAAGGATTCCCCCATTTATTCATTAAGTTACGACGACCGATGACTTCTAATTCGGGTATGTCGATTATCTCCGACCAGCAATAAACGGGTGTGATTACTAAAAGTAATAGTAAGTATGGGAGTCTTCGTGCAAGTTCTAATGGGAATAGTTGCATGGGGTGTTTAATTCTCAGTCATTTAACAAGGAACTCATAAACATCATATGAAGTTAAAATGTAAAGATTATCCAATATTTAAATTGGAAACATGAAGTCCTATATGACTATGGAACTTACCTCAATTTTATCCTATTATTAATCACTTTAAGAACTTAGCAACTCACTGGGTATTATTTATTTGAATCGACTAATTTTATTCATCATCATTATATTATCCTAAAATCCTCTTCAATAATTGACGATAAAAGCTGACATTAATTTTGCCTGCATGAGCCTGATGTGGGGTACCGATCTATCTGATTTTGAGATGCAAGCTTGGATAAGTGACGTTAAAATGGCAGGGTACCATGGAGTTGCTACATTTGAAAGTGATTTAATCCGTTTTATTGATAAAACAGATTTTATATTGAGATTGAGTGACAATGGTTTATCACTGGCTAGCGTTGACCTTGTTATTGACCGTGATTATGATAAGGTTAAACGGTTATGTGAAACGATGCAAAATCTCGGGGCAAAGCATCTAGTTATGATTGGTGGTCTTGCGAAGATAGGTGCGGACATGGACGAAATTGCTGCAATCCTTAACCATCATGGTGAAATCGCGCTTACTTATAATGTTCACGCTTGTTTTCACAACCACTCTGGTACCATTGGAAAAACATTGGAGGAAACAGAAATGTTGGTTGGAAAAACGGATCCAAATCTATTTTTCGGATTCCTCGATGTGGGACACGCGACTCAAGATTTTAGTGGTCATCCATTGGCACATCGTGCATCAATTTTTCTTAAACGAAATTGGGAGCGCATTGATTTTATCGAGTTTAAAGACTGGTCAGAAGAATACAAATTAAATACTGAAGTTGGTTCCGGCGTTTGTGATTATGAGAGTGTATTTCAGGTTCTAAAAGATAGGCAATATTCTGGATGGATTACGGTTGAGCAGAATGGTCCCATGGGAAATAAAACACCTCTTGAAAGCGCAATAGCAAGTCGTGATTTTATTAGAAATGGATTTGGTACGTGAATACGATATTAAAACGCAGTTTAGATAAAATAGGATAATCGATAATAGAATTACCTTTTGAAAGTGAATTCGATCTTCATAATAAACCTAACAAATTAAGGGAGATGTTTCTAAGGCTATACTATATAGATTATTAAATGTATCAAAAAAGTGTCATTCAGCTTATAATTCATTTATAAATTAGTTATGAATATTATTGATAAGGTGATGGAATTGTTTGTTCACTATGGGCATAGAATCTATTTTGGTGAAGCGGTTACTCAAAGAGAGCATGCTTTACAAGCCGCAACGCTTGCGGAGGAGAATAAAGGATCAGCAAGTCTAATAACAGCGGCTTTGTTGCATGACATTGGACACATAATTAATATTTCTGAGTCGCCCGCGGCAGAAAGCTTATATGCTGATACTGCTGACGATCTCCATGAAGAGATTGGATATCGTTGGTTAAGCGTTCACTATGGGCCTGAAGTTTCTGATCCGGTAAGGCTCCATGTTCCGGCTAAACGCTATCTTTGTGCTATTGATGAGGATTATATAAAATTGCTATCCAAAACTTCCGTAAGAAGTCTTCATGGTCAGGGTGGGCCTATGACATCAGGCGAGATTAAAGCATTCGAGTCAGAAATATTTGCCACTGATGCCATAGCAGTTAGACGTTGGGATGATGAGGCAAAAGATCCCAATCGGAAAACACCAGATCTATTACATTTTCGTATATACCTTGATGCTGCTTTTAATGAATCCGCTTGTTAAATTAGTATAATATAACTACTAACAAACCCTTTAATTTTACCTAACTGTAACTAAATATAAATTTTTGAAATAATTATGCCTAAATATGTAATTGAACGTGAAATTCCCAATGCAGGAGCATTATCTAATCAGGAATTGAAAGAAATATCTCAGAAATCTTGCTGTGTTTTAAACGATATGGGCCCCCATATCCAGTGGCTTCAAAGCTATGTGACGGATGATAAAGGTTACTGTGTCTATATTGCTCCAGATGAAGCTGCTGTTCGCGAGCATGCAAAGCGTGGTAGTTTTCCTGCTAACAATATTTCGTTGATTAGGTCCATCATTGATCCGACAACTTCTGAGTAGTATCGATTACCTTTTTCTTAGTCAGAAATCCAATTCATAGCTTATACTCAAGATGTTTTTTTAAAAAAAATAAAAATGGCTAAAAAAAAGGTTTTATTAACAGGTGCGGCTGGGCAGATTGGACGCGCTTGTCGGAAATATTGGGATGATTATTTTGATCTGCGTTTGCATGTTTACACTGATGATCAAAAACCTGATGGTGGGGGAGATGTAATCATTGGACCCTGTGAGGATTTTAAGGTAATGGAGGAAGCGACTAAAGGAGTCGATGCTGTCGTACACCTTGCAGCTATACCAGGTGAGGATAGTTTTCATAATATACTCCAAGCAAATATTATTGGTATTTATAATGTCTTGGAAGCGAGCCGTCTAAATGGGGTAAATAGAATCGCCTTTGCCAGTACCAATCACACTACTGGAGGTTGGGAATGGAATGGGATTCAAGCTAATCCTGATATGCCGCCAAGAGCAGATTCCTTTTATGGAGCATCAAAAGTTTATGGGGAAGTATTGGGACGCTTATATGCAGATAAACATGGTATTGAATTTGTGGCATTGCGTATTGGCAATGTGAATGATAAGAATCGCCCACAAAATATACGAGGGATATGGATGTGGATTAGTCATCGGGATATCGCTGAGTTATTTCGTCTTGCGATTGATACTGAGGGGATCCAGTTCGCTATTGTTTATGGAGGTTCAGATAATCCAAATAGCTGTCTTAAGTTGTCCTCGGCGAGTGAAATTCTGGGTTTTAACCCTCAAGATAGTGTAAAGGATTATCTCCTGTCTCTTATACACATCT
>PNEW01000066.1 GCA_002922725.1 Verrucomicrobia bacterium Opi.OSU.00C
AGACTTTGATTAGTCAGAATAACTTTAAGTCTGATAATACTCCTCAACCTACATTAAGTGTTGATGCTACCTTTGCCAATGAGGATGGCGATGCCATCTCTGTTACTACTGAAGAACTCACTATTGAGTGACGCTTAAAGGGGTATTCCCTTTTTTCACCTCCGCCGTGTACAGGGTAATGGATATATTAGACGCCGTTTGCGTTCTCCCACCTATCTAATCCTAGCAGTTTTCGTCCTAACGGTGACAATTCCGCGGTCTGACCTTTTTTATATTCTTTTCCTTTTTCCAACTCCGTCCTACTGCCGGAATGACCTCCACCTGCTAGGCGGTTTTTCCATGCGTTGATGCGATAATTTACAAAAGCCTCGTCCTCTTCCTGGGTCGGGAACATGGAGATGTACTGCACGATCCGAGGTTGGTCCGCCGTATTTACACCTGGTGCATGAGGGAGTAAATGGTGCCAGATGATGAGGTCACCAACTTTACCAGGAACAGGTATGGCTCCGAGGCTCATCAGATCCTGCTTTCGCGGATCGGCGTCCGGTGGCAATGACTCTAACCATGCTTCGAGTTTTAGATGGAACCCCGGCACACAGGTAAACGCTCCCCTATCCGCTTCAACGTCTGTCAGGTAGAGCACACCTTGACAACAAAACGGAATAGGTGGTTCTAAAGGGGTATCCCAGTGCAATTTTCCTCCATCATTCAAATGCGGGCGGAGCGGGGGACTCATACTGCACTGGTCAAAACTTACCCACAACTTCTCCGTTCCCCAGATCTCCGCAAAGGCTTGGTGCACGCGGGGCGACTGACGGTTGTTCCATAATACCTGGTGATGATGCATTTTCACCCCGAGGCCCAGCCGAGGTGGGTCCGGATACCAGCTCTCCCGGTCGTCGGGCTGCATTTCCAAAAATTTCCAAATCGCATTCTCAGCAGCTTTTATATTTTTAGCAGGAACAGCATCGTGGATAACCACGTACCCATTTTCATCCCAAAACGCTCGATCCTCTTTGCTTAGTACAGACACATTTCAATTATCGAGTTGCGATTGAGGTCTGACAATCTATATTTTATTTATAATTGAATACCCCTTTTTCACCTCCACCGCATACAGGGTAATGGATATATTAGAGCCATTCTGCTGTATGTGAATACCCCCCCCTACCCTGGTTATGGGAGTAAACCTATCAAAAATAGGGAAAAAAGGGGTCTAAAACGTCGGAGAAGTGTCGGAGGATAAAATATATAAAAACCTCAGGTATTTGTAACCTGTTGAATATCATTGGCACGCCGCGAGGGAGTCGAACCCCCAACCTCCTGATCCGTAATCAGGTGCTCTATCCAATTGAGCTAGCGGCGCTCCATAAAGTACCATATAGTAGTAAGAAGCCAAGATTATCAAGTAGAAGACGCCAATTCCTTAGCTTGCATCGATTATTTCGTGTCCCCTAATTGAATCGCTTGCCTTTAATTATATACTTTTACTTATTGCAAAATATCCATACACGAAAACGGCTTAACCTGATGCCCATCCTTATAATATTACATCCCTCGTCCAATATCATTCATTTCTTTTATTCCTGCGAGCTTCGCGAAAAGATTGAAAGGAAAGGATAATGTAGATGAAAAAAATAACTGCGCATATCGCCATCTCTATAAATGCCTCTGAACGTTCGACTTGCCTACCGTCCAACATCCCGAACAACCTTAAAATACCTTCTGCCGATGCTATAAATCCGATTAAGGCAATGATTGCTGATATGTGCATTAAATGTTTGCGAGCATCATTATGGCGTGCGAACAACCCACATATAACCATAGCGACTCCTATAACTCCAGGGATTAAAGCAGTCATACTAGCTCTGTATGTACCGATATAAAACGCTACACTAACACTGATAATAATTGTTCCAAAAATAACAGAATTTTTAGGCATGAATAAGAGGGATTATTAATTAATATTTTACTGAATTTTATATTCCAACAAAAGCAGCAAAAAAGTTAAAGTATATTCTTAATAATAAATCTGATATTATTTTGTCCATCTCTCAACAAAAAACTGAAAAGATAGACTCGCTGGCTATTCTAATATAATTATTCAGTTTTTTTTTAGAATTAAATCCCACCTCAATAGGCTTTAAAATTCGCTTTTTTATACCGGAAAAGCTTTTCAATTTCCCCATACACTATATCTTTAAGTAATTGAGTTAGTTCAAGGTGAACACCAAATACTATCAACTCATAGACATTATTATTTATATAAATTCCTTTCTTTAACTTTCATAATTAATAAAAACAAAAGCATTAATCGCTCATTAATAGTGTGAATAAAAATGCTATAAAATCTGCCCTTAACCAGTTTTCTGCTGTCGTCATAACCGGAGGGTCTTCAGGTATAGGTGAGTCCTTCTTTAATGCTATACATAGCTTAAATGATAATGCCTTATATTGTAATTTTTCTAGATCGAAACCAAAGATAATTGAAAGTAAGAATGGATTTATCCATTTCCCATGCGATTTCAGTATTACTCAAGAATTAAATTCACAATGTTCAAAATTGATAAACATTCTCACAGAAAAAGGTGGGGATGAAAAAATTCTTCTCATCAATAATAGTGGCTTTGGTACTTATGGACAATTCCCGGAACCTAATAGTGAAAGTCAGATGAACATGCTGGCAGTCAACATTTGTGCTCCTGTATACTTAACTGCACGGCTAATGCCACTACTTATAAAAAGAGGTGGTGTAATCCTGAATGTCGCGTCTACAGCTGCATTTCAACCCCTGCCTTACATGTCAACTTATGCGGCATCGAAAGCATTTCTTATGCACTGGAGCCTTGCCTTAAATGAAGATTTAAAAGACACCGGTGTAAGTACGTTAACCCTATGTCCAGGGCCAACAAAAACCAATTTTTTTGTACGAGCTGGCTTTATTGAATCACCGATGAGTTATTATCCTGGGCAATCGTCTGAAGAAGTTGTCAATACTGCATTACTTGCCTTAGTTAAAGGTAAAACACTAACTGTTTCAGGTTGGATTAATAGACTACTTGTATTCTTTTCATCAAAATTACCAAAGTTGATAGTAACAAAAATGGCAGCAATTGGTTTGCGTCTTGCTCGACTGGAACAATTTAAAAAAGACCAATAAAATAACCTTCTATTAATTCTTATTTTCATCAATGTCTTTGGAATATTTTTTGGCCAACCCACCTTTGATAGAATTATCAGATTTAAAAAAATGGATCATAAAAGAAGATGATAACCTTCTCGTAATAGATAAACCCGGTTGGATTGTTTGCCACCCATCAAAACAAGGCCCATTATCTAGTTTAGTAGGGGCATGTCGTGAATATACAGGAATCGATACATTACATTTAGTAAACCGTCTGGATCGTGAAACTAGTGGTGTGGTAATCCTCGCTAAAAATAAAACATGGGCTCGCCGATGCCAGATGGCATTTGAGCAACGAAGAGTTGTAAAAACATACTACGCCATTCTCAACGGTGAGATGACAGAAACTCAAACAATCAATAAACAGCTGGCAAGAGATGGTTCGAGTGAAGTTTATATTAAGCAGGTCGTGCGTCGTTCACGTACTTCACAAAAAGCCATGACCACATTTATCCCCCTTGTTGCTGAAAGTGGCTATACCTTAGTAAAAATCATCCCAATAACAGGCCGTAAGCATCAGATCCGTGCTCATGCTCAATGGATAAGTCACTACATCATTGGTGATAAAATTTATGGTCCCGATGAAAACCTTTATCTCGAGTTTATTGAAAAAGGGTGGACTAGACATCTAGAATATAACCTTCCACATTACCGCCAAGCACTTCACGCTGCTCAATTGACAATCCAAGGTTCAGGTTACGAGATTAACTTTTGGGCTCCATTCCCTCAGGATCTAGTCAACTTCTGTGAGAAAAAGATGGGTGTCACGATTAGCGAACTTCAGGATTTTGGGATTTACCTAGTTAACAATTTACGATCGAAAAAAAGTTCGCAACAAGAAGTAAATAGATTACCTAATATAATGCCTAACGTTTCTACTAAATATCCTTAAATGACCTTTAAAATTTTGTGGACCCAATCTTTTAGGTATTTTATCTATTATAATTCGTACTTTGTTCTTTCCAAGAGATACAACACCCTTAACCCTTGGGTTCTAAGATTTATAACGAAATATTTATTAAATTCAATTCGGACGAAAATAGAGCGACAAAGTAGGAATAAGGGTTTTACTTCCCTCCACAAGCATAACTTACTCTAAGGATCAAAGCTTTTTAATATTATCTTCTATATGTCACATGTAAGAGTTAGGTTCGCTCCCAGCCCAACTGGATTTTTTCATATAGGAAGTGCACGTACCGCTTTATTTAACTGGCTATATGCACGTCATACCAAAGGTATATTTATTTTACGGATTGAAGATACTGATAAGGAACGAAATACCGAAGATGCGAAACAAATTCTTTTTCAAGGGATGAAATGGTTAGGCCTTTATTGGGATGAAGGGCCTGAAGTTGGTGGAGATTATGGTCCTTATTACCAAAGTGAACGCACAGATATTTATCGTTGTTATCTTGAGCAACTTCAAAAGATTGACCGCACTTATGAAAAAGATGGTGCCATATACTTTAAGGTTACTGGGGAACCACAAATAATTGAAGATGCAGTACGTGGAAGAGTTGAAAGAACCGAAGACAAGGATTTTGTTATTTTCCGCTCCAATGGATTACCTGTATTTCATTTTGTCAATGTAGTCGATGATATCACAATGGGCATTACCCATGTAATACGAGGAGAAGATCACTTATCCAATACAAGCAAGCATACTGAATTAATGAAAGCATTTAAAGTAGAGCTGCCACAATACGCCCATATACCACTCTTGCTTAAACAACAAGGGCCTGGAAAGATGAGCAAGCGTGATCGAGGATCCCTTATTGAAGAATACGAACAACGTCATTTTCTAGCTGATGCCGTCCGCAATTATCTCTGCCTTCTCGGATGGTCTCCTAAAGATGACCGAGAGATTCTACCGATTGAAGAAATCATTCAATTATTTGATCTTAAAGGTATTAATAAAAATAATGCCAAGTTCGATGAAAAGAAACTTGCATTTATCAATACGGATTATCTACGTAATCTTTCCCTTGAAAAGTTTCACATGTTATGCCAACCAATTTTGAATGAATCTAAAATCATTCCGGAGGATGTGAATGAAATATTTGTTCATGACGTTTTAAAAATTTGTCGTGAGAAAATACGTTCAATTGAAGAATTACCCAAATACTGTACATACTTTTTCAGCGAAAAATATTCAATAAATGAAAAAGCAAAACAAAAAATCTTTAAGAAGGGAGACCCCCTTGCTCGTTTAAATGAGATTTTATCAAGTCTTGAAACCTTAAATAGCTTTTCAGAGGAAACTCTGGAAAAAACAGTCGCAAGTCTGGCTATGACACATAATGTGAGTAGCGGAGAATACATCCATCCTACTCGAATAGCGGTATCGGGGAACCAATATTGGACCTGGCTTTTATGCAATGCTTCAAGTATTAGGAAAAGAAAATGTTTTGTACCGTATTAAAAAATTTTTAACTGAAATGAAAGCTTGAGTGAAAATGTTTGTTCATAAATATAATGAAATAAATGATTAATATTCTAAACTAAACCTTTGTAGTTGCGCGATAAAGATATACCATTAGATTAACTGATTCATTTTATAATTGAGACACGCTTTATGGGGAAAAATTTACTCGAGAAAATATGGGATGCCCGTACTGTTCGCAAACTTCCGAACGGTCAGACACAATTATTTATTGACATCCATCTCGTTCATGAAGTGACAAGTCCTCAAGCTTTTGGTATGCTAAAAGAATTAGGGTTAAAAGTTCGCTACCCCAAACGTACTTTTGCCACAGTTGATCATATTGTCCCAACGGATGAGAATAAAGAGCCTTATTCTGATATATTGGCCGACGCAATGATTAGTGCGATGCGTAAAAACTGTAAAGATAGCGGAATTACTTTTTTTGATACTCATTCAGGGAAACAAGGGATTTTGCATGTTGTCGGACCGGAACAAGGTATAACTCAGCCGGGAACTACGATTGCTTGTGGGGATTCTCACACCTCAACCCATGGCGCCTTTGGGACTATAGCCTTTGGTATTGGAACTTCACAAATCCGTGATATACTTGCCACCCAAACTATCGCACTGAACAAACTTAAGGTACGCCGTATTAATATTGATGGTAAACTCGCTCCTGGAGTTTATGCTAAAGATGTTATATTACATATTATCCGTGTACTGGGAGTAAATGGAGGAACTGGTTATGCTTATGAATACGGTGGTGAAGTTTTAGATCGCTTCTCAATGGAAGAGCGTATGACTGTATGTAATATGTCGATTGAGGGTGGAGCACGTGTAGGTTATGTTAACCCTGACTCAACAACCTATGAATACCTCCTAGGACGAGCTTATTCACCAAAAGGATCTGCCTGGGAAGATGCAGTTGAAAACTGGAAGACATTTGCCTCTGATGAAGATTGTGATTACGATGATATAGTCGCTATACGCGCGGAAGATATAGCTCCAACTGTTACTTGGGGTATAAATCCCGGACAGGCGATTTTTATTGATGAAAATATACCCGATCCAGATCAGACAACTGACGATGAGAAAAACAATGTTTTAGAAGCACTCGACCATATGAAGTTCGTCCCTAATTCACCAATTAAAGGCAAAAAAAATAGATGTCGCTTTTATCGGTTCGTGTACCAATGCCCGTATAAGTGATTTGCAAGAAACAGCTAAATACGTCGAAGGCCATCACGTTGTACCTAATGTTAAGGCTCTTGTCGTCCCAGGCACTCAAGTTGTCGCTAAAATTGCAGAGGAAATGGGATTAGATAAAATATTCAAGAAAGCAGGATTTGAATGGCGAGGAGCTGGGTGCTCCATGTGTTTGGCTATGAACCCTGACAAGCTAGTTGGTGATCAATTATGCGCAAGTTCCAGCAACCGTAATTTCAAAGGTCGCCAGGGAAGTCCCACTGGCCGGACTATTCTTATGAGTCCACTGATGGTTGCAGCAGCAGCAGTAACTGGTGAAATCAGTGATGCCCGAGAAGTCTTCGGCTTATATGAACCTTCCGGAGTTTAATTAAGTATCATCTCTACTATTTATTGATATGGCATTGGATAAAATTAAAAAGATTGTTGGCAAAGGTGTTTATCTCGCCGGAGATGATATCGACACCGACCGTATAATACCCGCTCGTTATATGAAATGTATTACTTTCGACGGGCTCGGTGATTATTTATTTTACGATATACGTCATAATGAAAATGGCACAAAAAAGGATCATATTCTCAATAATAAAATTTATCACGAAGCAAGTATTCTTGTAAGTGGTAAAAATTTCGGTTGTGGCAGTTCGCGTGAACATGCACCTCAAGCTTTATACCGAGCTGGTTTTCGCGCAGTCATTGCGGAAGGTTTTGCTGAGATATTTTTTGGCAATAGTATTCAATTGGGAATGCCCTGCCTAACAGTGGATACTAATGTTGTTCAAAAACTGAGTAGTGCCTTGAATAGTAATCCCGAAACAATAATATCTATCAATATGAAAACCCTTAAAATTATAATTGGAGATGAACCATATGATAGCATGATAAAGGAAGGTGCAAGAGAAAGCCTTATTAAGGGAACATGGGATCCGATTGGTGAACTACTAGAAGGGTTAGATGATGTTCATCGTATGGCAGCATCATTACCCAATATAGATAACCATTAAGTTCCCTTTATATTTAAAGATGGCTCGATCAAAAAAAGTCTGCTCTCAGACCCATGCGATTCACACCGGGGTATATAAAGATAATCAGTATAACTCTGTTACTACCCCCATCTACACCAGTTCTACTTATTATTTTAATTCAGTGAATGATCCTCCACCTTATGACTACACACGTACCGGGAACCCTACTCGTCAGGCCTTAAATGAAAGCATAGCTCAATTAGAAGGTGGTCATGCAGCTTTCACCACCAATACCGGGATGTCCGCCATTCTTACAACACTTATGCTCTTGAATGAAGGTGATCATATTATTTGTGGACATGAACTTTATGGTGGTACTTTTCGCCTTTTCACCCAGGTTCTATCCAAGTTTAAATTGGACTTCAGTTTAGTTGATATGACCAGAAACGAAAACATTAGAGCCGCTGTACGTCATAACACCCGCCTTATATATTTCGAGACACCAACTAACCCACTCCTCAACATTGTCAATATTGAAGCGGTAGTAGAAATCGCACATAAACATCATTTACTTACCGTTCTTGATAACACTTTTATGACTCCATTCCTTCAACGTCCTATTGATTTTGGAGTCGATCTCGTTCTCCATTCGACAACAAAATATATGAATGGACATTCGGATATGTTGGGGGGGGCGATTGTTACACGCGAAAAAGAGATGAGTGAAAGAATATTTTTTCTTGTTAATGCATTAGGGACTGGAGCACCTCCCTTTGATGCTTGGCTTGCACTGCGTGGGATCAAAACACTTGGCTTACGAATGGAATATCACTTGCGTAATGCTGCTTCAATTGTAGACTTTATTCTTGGATCGAAACTGATTAAGAAAGTCTTCTATCCTGGACTGAATAAACACCCTCAACATGAATTAGCTAAAAAACAACAGAAAGGTTTTGGAGGGATCCTTTCTTTTGAATTGGACCTGAATAAAGTAGACATCAATCTCTTTTTTAAAAATTTAACCTATTTTCATCTCTGTGTAAGCCTGGGAGGGGTAGAGTCTCTTATTGAACAACCGTGGTCTATGAGTCATGCAGCAATGAATGAAAAGGCTCGATTAGCAGCAGGATTATCTCCTGGAATTGTCCGAATATCGGCAGGCATCGAAGATTCCATCGATCTTGTCACTGACATTGAAACAGCACTGAATGCAGCAAAACTTTAATCTCTTCACGAACATCAAATGACTAACATTATCGAAGGAAGCGGCATATTTTTTTGGCCGTTGTTGATATGCTCTTTTACTGCTATATTTATCATAATCGAACGACTCATTGCTCTACGTCAAAGTCGAATTATTCCAAGAGGAATATATGAAAGTTTTATTAAAGGGGAAATACCGCAAAACTCCAATAGGTCTGTAAGTGAAAGAATATTTAATTTCTATCAAGATAATACACCTGATATAGAACAATTAAAAGCATATGCTAGACTAGAGATATCTCGAATGGAACGTGGTTTGTTCCTTCTCGATATTGTTGTCACCGCAGCACCACTAATTGGCCTTCTGGGAACGGTTACAGGATTAATTCAAGTTTTCGCAAATGTCTCACCTGATACAGGAATGCCTGATCCTGATATTTTTGTTCGTGGGATTGCGTTGGCGCTTACAACTACAATGCTGGGGCTATCTATTGCGATACCGGCACTTGTAGGCAACAGTTACCTGAATCGTAGAATAGATTTTCTTGAAGCACAAATCAATGTTGGTGTCGAACGCTTAACAGATCTGATTAAACAGCATTCACAAGAATCTAAACGTAAGAAGAAATAGTTAAGACGATGAGTTTTATTATTAAGAAACGTAGACGTAGGGCAGAAATAAATATCATTCCTCTTGTCGACGTTCTCATTGTACTTATTTTCTTCTTTCTCGTATCTATGCAATTCCGTAACATTAGCATTCTCAATATCATCCCGCCTAAAATTGAGACTGCAGGTAAAAATAAACAAATGGAGCGTTTGGAAGTGGGTATAAGCCCTGTAGGTGAATTCTACTACAATGGCAACTTAATGAATCGTAATGAATTAACATCAGCAATTAACATTGCTGCTGATATTGATTTGGAACTCCCTGTCTTGATCCTTGCCGATGAAGATGCCTACCTCAAACATGTCACTTTTATAATGGACACTTGCCGTCAAGCAGGTTTGGAAAAGATCCGTCTTCAATCGCGTTGATTTGTATTTTACGATGAGGAGTCAAATACAATTTCCGGATTAACGTCTAATTCATAATCCGTTCCTTGTAAACCAAATCCAAAGAGTTTTAAGAATTCCTGTTGGTGCCCTGAAAAGTCTGATATTTCATCAAGATTCTCTGTTGTAACACGAGGCCACAATTCAGCAACAGCATCTTGCACATCAGCTCTCATCTCCAGGTCGTCAATGCGTATTCTACCCGCTTCATCTAACTCAAGAATATTACCATTATAAAGTTTTGTTGTAAAAAGTCGTTGTATCTGTTCAATACACCCTTCATGAATCCCTTTTTCTTTCATGACTTTGAAAAGGAGAGAAAAGTAAAGAGCTGTCTCTTATACACATC
>PNEW01000067.1 GCA_002922725.1 Verrucomicrobia bacterium Opi.OSU.00C
GTAGTGGTAGCAGAGAGTGGATCAACGACGACAGGGTTTGAGACTTTGATTAGTCAGAATAACTTTAAGTCTGATAATACTGCTCAACCTACATTAAGTGTTGATGCGACCTTTGCCAATGAGGATGGCGATGCCATCACTGTTACTACTGAAGAACTCACTATTGAGTAGTGAGATTAATCACTCTTTGTTAGTTTATCAAAAAGAGGTGGAACCAAACGTTCCACCTCTTTTTGTATTGTTAAGTTTTCACTGTTCTCACTCGTTTCTAATTTCTGATCTTTAACCTTTCAACAAATAAGTAAGAGATAATAAAATGACACATAATTATAATGGTGATGTAAAAGACGTACAGATTATTGCAGAACTTAACCCTCAATCAATTTACCATCGACTTTGGCAGCCATATATCGCGAACTTAGGAAACAATCATCTCATCGCCTGCTATGGCGCAGAATTTCGCGGCAAGGTTGATATGGGTGATATATGCGGAACAATTAGCGAAGATGGAGGGGCTTCTTGGCACCCATCGATTTTTATTTTCGATCATCGAAATCTGATTGATAACCGGCATTATGGTTATCTAAATCCGAGTTTCATCAAACCAGAAGGAACTGATACTCTTTGGTGCTTTGCGACACGCTCCCCCATGTATAAATTGTCAGGGGATGACAATGAACTAGTGGCCGCCTACTCAGTGGACGGGGGTTGGAGTTGGCAAGAAATCCCCCTCGCCTGTGATTTTTGGTCGCCATTAATTACCTGTAATGCACCGGTTCCCATTCGATGCGAGGGACATACACATTACCTTATGCCAGTTCATCGTGGACCACTTATACGTGGTGATATCCATGCCGACCAAAAAGCATTTCTTCTTAAGTCCAGTGACCTGCTTCATTGGAAGATTGGTGCATATACCCAATTTGATGATTCAGATCCAGTCTACCTTGCTGAGGGCAGCCTTGTTCAAAAGAAAGACGGTAATTTGACGATTGTCTACCGTGCCGCAAAATATGACTCATCTTCGACACAACCAACGAACGAAAACTGTGCCTATCGTTGTGATAGCAACGATGGAGGTGAAACCTGGTCATTAGCATATCCAGAATACGGCTGTCATAACACTTGGAGCAAATCCTGGTACTTTATCGAAAACGATGGAACCGAGGTGTATATATACTCACCCGGTGAGATCAGAGAGCGCCCCGGACTATCTTGGGTTAATCGGCCCCCTGGTAATGAATTCTGGAGTAAACCTCGCATATTTTATGACAGTAATAACCGTAATAGCTATCCCACACTAGCTGCAAGAAATGATAATGGTTGGTATGCAGTCTGGGATAGTTCACAAGATATGGAACATAGAAGAACAAGGATTTGTTTTGGGAAGTTTAATGTTCATGAATAAAAAATCAAAGATCGAAAGAAAGAGGATGCATTATTAGTCGGGATAATAAGAGGCTGGAAATACCCTTTGGTTAAATTTTCAATTATTAACACTACCATTCTTACTATATTACATTATACTTTTGAAACCCAATAATCCTATTACCCTACGAAAGGTATATTTAATATATTTCCAGAAACAGTGGTTCCTAAAATCTCATTAAAATTAAGAAAATGTGTACTGAGAAGAACCACTTCACCTCATTATCTAACAAACAAAACTTCTATTACTTGGTGACAACTATTGGTAAGATAATAAATGAACAAGCAACCTAACATAGTTTATATTTTAGCAGATGACATGGGGTACGGTGATGTATCTTGTCTAAATAAAAACTCCAAGATTCATACTGAGAGTATCGACAAAGTCGCTACCAAGGGGATGATTTTTCGCGATGCCCATGCAAGTTCTGCAGTTTGTACACCGTCTCGCTACAGCATATTAACTGGAAGATACAACTGGCGGTCACTACTGAAAAAAGGTGTCCTTTTTGGCTACTCTAAACCTTTAATCGAACCTGGTAGAATGACAGTCGCCTCCTTCTTAAAGGAACAAGGTTATACTACAGCTTGTATGGGGAAATGGCACCTGGGATGGACCTGGCCTATGAAAAGCACAAGTGAAGAAGATGTTGATTTCGAAGAACCAATATTAGATGGACCAACGACCGTAGGATTCGATAGTTTTTTTGGCATTAGTGCTTCATTAGATATGCCCCCTTATGTCTATGTCGAAAATAATAAAGTAACTGCAATCCCCGATCGCATAATACCTGAAGATAAAGGAAAAATGTTTTGGCGAGAAGGACCGATCGCACCCGACTTTAAACATGAAGATGTTCTTCCAAAGCTGGCAGATAAAGCGATAGGTTTTATCGAAGAAAAAGCTCAAGAAAATAAACCTTTTTTTCTTTACTTACCGTTACCTGCCCCACATACCCCCATTCTCCCAAGCCCTGAATTTCAGGGAAAATCAGGAACCAATGAGTATGGTGATTTCTGTTTACAGGTTGATGATGTTGTAGGTCAAATATGTAATACTATTGATCAACTCGAACTTACCGAAGATACTATTCTGATCTTTACGTCTGATAACGGCTGCTCTCCTCGTGCCGATTACAATGAATTAGCGGATGTCGGTCATCACCCTAGTTATGTATTCCGCGGCCATAAAGCAGATATATACGAAGGTGGCCACCGTGTTCCATTCATCGTTCGTTGGCCATCTGAAATTACTGAAGGTAGTGTCTGTGATAAAACAATTTGTCTGGTAGATTTATTGGCAACTTGTGCAAATATTCTTAATGTGTCTCTGCCAAACAACGCAGGAGAGGATAGTATGAGCAATCTTGATATTTGGCGTGGCAAATCTAATGACAGTTCAGTGCGTGAAGCCATAATTCACCATTCCATTGATGGTTCTTTTTCTATTCGTAAAGGGAAATGGAAATTGGAAATGTGTCCGGGTTCAGGGGGATGGAGTTATCCACGACCAGAAAGTGATTACTTTGGGTTACCTTCGATCCAACTTTACAACCTTGATACTGATATCAGTGAATGTTGGAACGTATACAAGGAACACCCTGAAGTTGTTGAGTCATTACAATCATTGCTTACACAATACGTAATTAACGGTAGGAGTACGCCTGGCGTTAAACAGAATAACTTTGAAGGAGTCGAATGGGAACAACTTTGGTGGATGATAAAATAACCGCCTATTTGAGCGTAGCAGATATCGAAAGTCATAAGTGGGAAGATACTAAACAAATAAGAGGTTAGACCAAACCTACTATTAATTCTTAATGCCTAAAACCTAACACTAGATAGATGATCCCAAACATAGCCTATAATTATATAAGTGACTATATATTATAATCTTATATATATTAAGGTTTGTTTACTTATGCAAAATACAACAAACTCACCAATATCCAAGGATAACGCTGGATGAAATGAGCCAACTATTGACCTATATTTTCCTTCCATCGTATAGTGTAATGAGTCTAATTTAATTTTGGTTTATGAAAATTAAATCCATACGTGCCGTCAATGTATGTTTTCCTGAGACCAGTGCGAAAGGAAGACCCTCAAATGTCAAATATAAGACTGCACGTAGATCTTCATGGGTTGAGAGTGGACCTGTTGCTAATCCGATGACACGTTATCCACGTTATGCGGCGTACCGTCCATCATGGTACCCTACCTGGGATAATTTTGGATGTGTTGTTGAAGCAGAAGATGGAACATGGGGGTTTTCCATCGCAAATCATGGACGCCCTGTAGCAGCGATTATTGACGACTACCTTGGACCGCGCCTTGTGGGAGAAAATTGTATGGCGACTGAGAAATGCTACGATATGTTAGTACGCATGGGTGCACCTTATGGGGCGACCGGGCTTCATTCATACGCTGTTAGTGCTATCGACCTAGCTATATGGGATTTGAAAGGGAAATTGATGGATATACCTGTTTATCAATTACTAGGTGGTCCAGCGAGAGAAGAATTGTTCTGCTACTCTACTGGAGCGGATACCGATTGGTATATGGAACTCGGTTTTAATGCTACTAAATTACCCTGCCCTTATGGACCTGCTGACGGCTCGGAAGGTATCAAAAAAAATGAGGAACTCATAAATAAGACCAGAGAATTGATCGGAGATAAAGTAGATCTGATGTTAGACTGTTGGATGGCATTTGATGTAGAATATGCGGTACGTTTAGCAGAAGTGTTGCGTCCATATAAACTTCGGTGGATGGAAGAAACTCTGCGATCTGAAGATTTCGATGCCCATGCACAGTTGCGTCAACGTATTCCATGGCAGGCACTATCCACAGGTGAGCACTGGTACACTACTATACCCTTTCAGCATGCTGCTAGCCGTCACTTAGTGGATATATTTCAGCCTGATATTAACTGGGTGGGGGGATTGACGGCGATAATAAAGATATGTGCCATCGCCGAAGCGGCAGGAATCTCAGTTATCCCTCATGGCGGTGGCAATACAGCCTATGGTCAGCATGTCTGTTATGCTATGCCTGCTATTCCATGGACGGAATATTTTGTGGCGACACCACCTGGTGTGTCTCCTAAAGAAACAGCTCGATTACCCGGCGTTGCAGTACCTAAAAATGGCAAAATGATACCTTCTAGCGCGCCCGGATTTGGTGTACACATTACGAAAGAGCATATTTCACCATATAGTTATTAGATAAATAAGCATTTTATTCAAAAATGTTTATTTAGGGGCTGAATAATTACTTTCCTGTGATATTTCACTACTTGATATCTGAATAGTTTACAGAAGGACAGTGTTAAATAGTAGAGTAGAAACAACTAGCGAATATGCGCTATTAACTAGTTCTGAAGCATAGGGGTGCAATATCCCCCGAGTCACTGGTCTGGCTGTGGAAGTGACTTTTTCTTATCAATCGATATCGGTGTGATGCCGATCGTCTCCGACCTCGGCCTGCAGGCGATGCAATTCGTCTTTCAATTCTCTGAATACTCCCGTGTAGATAGGATCGTTGACAACATTATTCATTTCCTGCGGGTCGTTCTCTAGATCAAACAGTTCCCACTCTGGTTCTAGATTCTTCAGCGAAGACATAGGGCCATCACCAGAGAACAAACCATCGTCAGTGCCTGGCTGACCGCAATTATCATAGTAGTAGTATATTAATTTATGCTTGTGCGTACGTATCCCATAGTGCGCCCCCACATTGTGGTGCGCAGCGTTCATCCAGTAGCGATAGTACATACCCTGGCGCCAGTCCGGTGGGGAGCTGCCTTGCAGGAGTGGTCGTATACTGCGTCCCTGCATCTCCACAGGATGGGGAACACCAGCCAGGTCCAGGAATAGCGCGGGAAAATCGATATTGAGGACGATGTCATGGTTGATGGAGCCAGAGGCAACTTCCTTCGGATAGCGCATTATTAAAGGCATTTTAAGCGATTCCTCATACATAAGACGCTTATCGTACCAACCGTGATCACCGAGAAAAAATCCCTGGTCCGAGGTGTAGACAACGAGGGTGTTTTCTTCGAGACCATTGTCACATAGGTAGTCCAGCATGCGCTTCAAATTATCATCTAAGCTCTGCACTACGCGCAGGTAATCTTTGATGTAGCGCTGGTACGCCCAGCGGCGCAGGTCATCCTCGTTCATATCATCGGGAATCTCGCACTTCATGTCTGTTTCATCCATATGAACACCTACACGCATCGCGGCGGCTTCAGCAGCCTTAGCGCGGGTTGCATAGTCGTCGAGCAAGGTATCCGGCTCCGGGATATCTTCATTTAAAAACATATCAGCATGCTTCTCATCCGGGTACCAGGGACGGTGCGGGGCCTTGTGTTGATAGAGTAGGCAAAAAGGTTTTTCGGGGTCACGTTTCTCGAGCCAGTCGAGGCACATTTCGGTGATGATGTCGGTCACATAGCCCTGCACGGTGCGTCGCTCGCCGCCGCCGCGTCCCTTAAAAATGAAGGTGGGGTTGTGATAGAATCCCTGTCCTGGCAACACGGCCCAGTCGTCGAATCCCGTGGGGCAGTGTTTAGACCCTTGCCCGAGGTGCCACTTACCATAGAGTGCGGTTTGATAGCCGCTTTCCTGAAGCAGCTTTGGGAAAGTTTGCAAACTGTTGTCCATCGGCGTGGCGAGCGTGGTGACTCCGTTTATATGATTGTATGTCCCTGTGAGGATTGCCGCGCGGCTTGGTGTGCAAATGGAGTTAGTGCAAAAGCAGCTATCAAATCGCATACCGTCGGCAGCGAGACGGTCCAGATGTGGGGTCTTGTTGATCCGACTGCCGTAACAACTCATGGCATGCGCCGCGTGATCATCGGACATGATAAAAATAATATTGGGCCTAGTCTCACTCATTTCAACGAAATCAATTCTTTTAACTGAACTTACTATTACGCATCTCTGATGTAGCTACTGATTTACGAATTAAAATCTATTAGATACGCTACTCAAGAAATTTGTTAAATTATCCGGTTATTTGCACGTATGTCACAGGAGCATATAAAATAATTCATTTTTTCTTTATTGGAACTTCCAAATTTATCGAAAATCATTTTACTATAATCAGGGTAAAAAACAATGCTACGTCAAATGTAGAACTTAATAGTTATTATCCAAATAACTAATTTATAAAATGGCTTCGTATATCAATTTACGGGCTATCTTCAGTTTCGGACTTTACATAATCACCATCATTACTAAGAAAGATATAAATTATGAAACAGTTTTTTCCAGGTATAAAAAAAATTCGTTACGAAGGACCCGACTCAAAGAACCCGCTCGCTTTTAAGCACTATAATCCGAATAAGAAAATCGGCAAAAAAACGATGAAAGAACATCTTCGTTTTTCCGTCGCATTTTGGCATACTTTCAAAGGGACAGGGAGCGACCCCTTTGGGGGTCCAGTATACGATAGACCCTGGGATATTGCTAATGATTGTATGCAGCAGGCTGAAAACACAATGCGTGCAGCATTTGAGTTTTTCACTAAATTGGGCGTACCATTTTACTGTTGGCATGATCGCGACATCGCTCCGGAAGCGGACAATCTTAAAGAAACTAACGCACGCCTAAAAAACATCGTGAATTTGGCAAAGAAATTGCAACATGATACGGGAGTGAAATTACTTTGGGGTACATCAAATTGTTTTTCGCATCCACGCTTTACACACGGTGCCGGGACCAATCCAGACGCCCATGTTTTTGCCTATGCTGCCTCACAGATCAAGATGGCAATGGAGTGCACTAAACAGTTGGGTGGAGCTAACTATGTATTCTGGGGTGGACGTGAAGGGTATTCCAACCTATTGAACACGAACATGAAACATGAGCAGGACCAGATGGCTCGGTTTTTAGAAATGGCGGTCGAGCATAAGAAAAAAATTGGCTTTAAAGGGACGCTTCTAATTGAACCAAAACCTAAAGAGCCGACCAAACACCAGTACGATTACGATGCTGCAACAGTGCTCAGTTTTTTACATAAATACGGACTGGAGGATGAATATAAGCTCAATATCGAAGCCAATCACGCGACTCTTGCTGGGCATACCTTTGAACATGACCTAACTGTAGCTTCCATCGATGGCAAATTGGGAAGCATCGACGCAAATCGAGGAGATTATCTATTAGGTTGGGATACGGACTTGTTTCCTTCGGACATCTATAGTGCAACTTTCGCAATGATGGTGATAATCAATCAACGAGGTCTGGGTACAGGCGGTATTAACTTTGATGCTAAGGTCCGGCGCGGTTCTTTTGACGAGAAAGATCTTTTTCACGCACATATTGGTGGCATGGACAGTTTTGCTCGCGGTCTGAAAATTGCTCACAAAATCAAAAATGATGGCGTTCTCGCCAATTTTGTATCTGAACGCTATAAATCTTTTAAAAGCGGTATTGGTCGTAAGGTTATGCGTGGCGAGACCAATTTCAGAGAATTGGAAAAATACATCCTTAAAAAGGGCGAACCAAAAAAAATTAGCGGTCGCGAGGAAATGTTAGAGAATTTAAT
The DNA here is from genome assembly GCA_002922725.1 of Verrucomicrobia bacterium Opi.OSU.00C. Classification (GTDB taxonomy): domain Bacteria; phylum Verrucomicrobiota; class Verrucomicrobiia; order Opitutales; family PNEW01; genus PNEW01. Next base: position 7,984 of record PNEW01000067.1, read on the forward strand.
TAACAGCTATATATAGAAACTTAGGAGAGATCTTGTAAAAAATAAAATGTTAAAAATAGCAAAGCCAGAGTATAAAAACTTGGAAGCTGTGCTTGATTTTTAAATCATTTTATTCTGACGTTAAATCCTAACATAAGTAATAAAATAATACCCCTTTGATTAACTAATTCCCATTGCTCTCAAATTGTGATAACTTTTTGCGATACTATGGAAGGGATCCCCTGAACAAAAATCTTGTTCCACTATTTGCCACTGAATATCTGCTGCCTTACAAGCTTGGATAATTGATGGAAAGTCGAGACTACCCTCCCCCACTTCAAGAGTTTCATTTTTATCGGTCGAGGGAAGAATCATGTCTTTAAAATGAACCAGGTGCTGTCGCCCCTTCATTTTTTTTATCCATGCCGAAGGATCTCCACCTGCGAATTGAAGCCAACAGGTATCGATTTCAAAGAAAAATACCTCCGGATCACTTTCCTCAAACAAAATATCCAAACCGGTCTTGGAATCATATGTCTCCAGCTCCATCCAATGATTGTGATAGCTGAAAGTTAATCCTTGTTTTTTAAGCAGCCAGCCGATTTCAGAACCTTCATTAGCAAATCGTTTATAGCCATTTTCATTATGATCTTCTTTCGGTAAACCTCCAATAGCAATATGTTCACATTCCCAAAGGTGGTGTTCCTCAATCACTGCATCGAGGTCATTACGTAAACGATCTAAGCTTGCATGGTTAGAACATATGTTCAAACCTTCGTCATTCACCATTTTTTTTAATTCGCTCGGCTCGATAGAACCCTGTCCCGCTAACTCAATATGGTCATAGCCGATGGCCTTAACCTTCTTAAGTGTTTGAGCAATGGCAGCGGGAGTTTTTGTAAAATCCCTTACTGTGTATAGTATAGCTGCAAGTCTAGACATATGAATAGGTTAATATATATCGATTTACGATTACAATATTCGACACTACTACCTTTTCGCAACCTCTAAAACATGGATTGCACTTTTTCCTACTTTAAATTTGACTCCATTCTATATCCAATCGACTACCTTAAACGAATCCTTGATTCCTAACGATTCAGAATTAAGGTAGGTAATTTTATTTATTTTAATCAGCACGATTGTGGGCTCAATCAATTGACAATTGGATAAAAAATGAGCGAAATTTAATTTTTTTACATTCAATATTCTATTGAACATTAAACTTCCCAAAACAAATCCTTGTTCTTCTATGTTCCATATCTTGTGAACTATCCCAGAC
>PNEW01000068.1 GCA_002922725.1 Verrucomicrobia bacterium Opi.OSU.00C
TAACAACTCCCTGCAGCTTTTCTCAACTTTGACCATCTGTCCCGATTGATATAAATTAATCAAAGTATTTAACTCATCCTGTGAGCAATTTTTTTGAGGTAACCTGTACAGACTGATTTCCCGCTAATTTTTCTTGTAGAGTTTTTAGCCCATCTTTTGCTACAGAATGATTGGGTTGATACTGTAACACCGCCTGGTAAAGTTGAATAGCTTTAGAAACATTACCCCGGTTTACCTCCTTTTGAGCAAAATCAATCGCTTGATCAATAGTTAAACGTCGAGCTTCAGCCATTTTACTTTTCCCATTAAAACTTTAATTTTTTATTGACCTAGCTCATCACGTAAGGGTTTGAGTTGCTCCTTATATTTTTTCCATAAACTAACCGAACCACTGTACATTGGGCTTCGGACTTGACTAAAACTCGCTGTTAATACCAATCTATCCGTCTTATGGAAGGATAAACAAGACTCCTCCCAAGGAAGCTGACAATAGGTAAGTAATTTCCTTGTTTCTTCTTCTTGATTTAAAACTAATGCTTCATAACTGATATCATAGATGAAATCAGGTAAGGTTTCTCTCCAGTGATCCATTAAGTCGAGGTAGAGATTGTAATATTGTCCAAGCTCTTTCAGATTATTTGCAAAATAATTTGTTGTCGCAAAATTATTCTTAAAAATAGACAAGCAATTATCCATTGGATCTCTCATACAGTGAACCACTTTTGCTTCCGGTAAAATGATTTTAATCAGTCCAATGAGTCGAACTAGAAAATGCGGTAAAATCATTCAAAAAAGCGATTCAATTGAAGCCAGATTTTGAGCAGGCTCACTATAATCTTGGTCATGTGCTTAGAACCCAAGGAAAATTAAAGAAAGCGATAGAATCATATGACAAAGCGATTCAATTGAAGCCAGATTTTGAACAGACTCACTATAATCGGGGAAATATTCTACAAAAACAAATAAAGCTAAAAGAAGCGATAGAATCATATGACAAAGCAATTGAGCTTAAATCAGATTATGTAGAGGCATATAACAATCGCGGCAAAACATTGAGAGATTTAGGTCGATTGGATGAATCAATAATGAGCTTTGAACAAGCATTGGTCCTTAGGCCCAATTTTTCAGAAGCCCACAGTAATTTATTATTAGCATCACATTATCATCCTAAATTAAGTTCTGAAGCTATCTTCAAGAAACATATTGCTTGGGAAAAATCTAACGTTGTTCAGAACAAGATTAATGAATCATATAAGAATGATAAAAACCCTGAAAGACGATTGAAAGTAGGCTATATTTCTCCAGATTTTAGAACACATTCAGTTGCTTATTTCATTGAGCCCATTCTAGCGCATCATGACGAGACATTTGAAATATATTGTTATTCGGCAGTTAATCGGCCAGATGAGACAACAAAACGTATAGAACGGTTAGTAACACATTGGGTATCAATTATTGGAAAGTCTGATGAAGAGGTTGCCACTCGTATTCGTGATGACCGCATTGATATCCTTGTTGATCTAGCTGGGCACACCGCTAAGAATCGGCTGCTACTATTTGCCCATAAGGCGGCCCCTATTCAAGTGACTTACTTAGGGTATCCCAATACGACGGGGTTACCAACAATGGATTACCGATTAACAGATGACTATGCAGATCCATCAGGTAAAACGGAGAAGTTACACACTGAAAAACTTATCAGGCTTAGTTCTACAGCCTGGTGTTATCGACCCCCTAAGAAGATACCTGAAGTAAAAGAATATCCAGCAAAAGTAAAAGGTATTGTCACCTTTGGATCTTTTAACGCTTCTTATAAACTTAATGATAAAGTATACGAGCTTTGGGCTAAGATATTATCTAGAGTAAAAGATTCAAGGCTTCTTCTAAAATCAACAAATTTTGCAGATGAAGGATTAAAGACCCAAATAACGGAAAAATTTTTGAAGCAAGGGATAGAACGGGACCGAATTATATTACAGGGTAAAGTAGCATCCCACAAAGCACATATGGGATATTATCATAAAATAGATATTGCATTGGACTCCTTTCCCTATCATGGAACAACGACGACTTGTGAAGCCCTTTATATGGGAGTACCAGTAGTTTCACTCGAGGGAGAGGATCATCGTTCTCGAGTCGGAGTGAGTCTTTTGAACCAAGTGAAGCTACAGCGATTAATTGCCAAAACTGAGGAGGAGTATATCGAGATAGCCTGTAGTCTGGCATCAGACTTGGAAGCATTAGGTAAACTAAGAAAGAGTCTTCGACCTTGCATGGAGAAGAGTCCGTTAATGGATGAAACAAAATTTACTCACGGTTTAGAAAAAGCTTATCGGGAAATGTGGCAGAAATGGTGTAACTGATAAACTCAAACCCTTGCGCAATGGGTTAGGTCAAAAAATATTTAAAGTCTATTTAGGAAAAGTATAATGACGGAACCTCAACACTTAACCATTGATCAGCGATTGATATTGCACAGAGGGAGGTAACCCAGGGTAACATTTCAAAAGCTCTTCAGCTTTACCAGGTGGTGTTACAGCATCAACCCCATCACGTTGAAGCAAAAGAAGGCCTAAGAAAGCTACAAGAAAAATTACCGGATAATCAGGCCGTAAAGGGTCCCTCAGTAAGTTGTTCACAGGATGAATTAAATGCATTGATCGGTCTATTTAAATCGAGACAGATGATAAAAGTGGAGCAAAGGTGTAAAGAGTTACTGCAACTATATCCGCAGTCGATAGTGGTTCTCAATATATTAGGCTTAGCATTACAAGCTCAGGGAAAGCTAAAGGAAGCAGTGCAGGAGTACAACAAAGCTATTCAACTTAAACCGGATTATGTAGACGCTTACAATAACCACGGCAATGCACTTCATAAGCAAGGAAAGTTGGAAGAAGCTCTTCAATCATACAATAAGGCGCTTCAACTTAAACCGGATTATGTAATAGGGTATAATAATCGGGCCAATATATACAAAGCTCAAGGTAAATTAGAAAAGGCTGTAAAATCATATGACAAGGCGCTTCAGCTCAAACCGAATTATCTAGATGTATACAACAATCGTGGCCTTGCATTACAACGACTACAACGATGGGATGAATCAATGGCAAGCTATGAACAAGCCATAAAACTTGACCCGAATTTTGTAGCAACGCTCAACAATATCGCCCGATTATATGCTTTTAAGGGTCAAATAAATCAAGCTGTTAAAACATATAAAAAAGTAATTCGACTCAATAATAATTATGTAGAAGCCCACTATAATTTATCTAAAATCACCAAATATGATAAGCATGATGATAGTATTCGTGCTATGGAATCCTTATACGTTCGAAAAGATATTTCTTCAAAGCATAGAATTCAGTTAGCCTTTGCATTGGGGAAGGCATTTGAAGATTTAAAAGAACACAATAAATCGTTTGAATATATTTTGGAAGGAAACGAATTGAAGCGAGAGACTTATCACTATAAGATTGAGAGTGATATGGAGCGATTTAATAAGATAAAAGAAGTTTTCTCTTCTGCCTTTTTCTCCTCTCACATTAAAACAGGAAATCCTGATGAAACTCCCATATTTATTTTAGGGATGCCAAGGTCGGGAACAACGCTCGTGGAACAAATTCTAGCGAGTCATACTCAGGTCTATGGTGCAGGTGAACTAGGAATTTTACGGGAAATTTATTTCGAATGTCAGCGAGACTCAAAATGCATTTTAGGTCTCAGTGAAGAAACCTTTGAAGTTTTAGGAGCAAGCTATATTGAAAAGCTAAGGAAACATTCTAATAGTAAAAAGTTCATCACCGACAAGATGCCTCAAAATTTTTGGTTCATTGGGTTTATCAAAGTGATCTTACCTAAAGCGAAAATAATACACTGTATGAGAGACCCCAGGGATAATTGCTTTTCTATTTTTAAAACTGTTTTCTCTAAAGAACACAATTATGCATATAACCTAAGAGAACTTGGGCAATATTATAACCTCTATCTTGATTTAATGAATCACTGGAGAGAAACGATACCCGATTTCATCTATGATATTAGTTATGAAGCATTAGTTTTAAATCAAGAAGAAGTAACGAGGAAACTTTTAACTTATTGCGAGTTACCTTGGCAAAAATCATGTTTATTATTCCATAAAACGAATAGACCAATAGCAACAGCAAGTTACACTCAAGTGCGACGTCCAATGTACAGTGACTCGGTCAATCTCTGGGGAAAGTATGAGAGCCAACTCAAGCCTTTGAAAGAAGTTTTAGGCCACTAAATTAAAGAACTATGCTAAACTAATTTTAGCTTTAAAGAAAACTTTATTGTTGAAGAATTATGAAAGATCTAACTATAAGAAAAAAACGAATGAATTTCTACCTAGAGCAATTGGAAACGCGTCAATTGTTAGCTACAATTGTAGGTGGTGGTGAGGAGGTAGGATCGGATTTAGATTTTCAGAATAATATTTATGACCAGATATTAATGGTAGGATCATCTGTAACTGTTGCTGCCGATCAGGGACAAATTGTTCGCACCTCTTACCTCGATAGTAACGGTGATATTATCCAGGCTGAATTTTCTGGTGCGGGAACCTTAAGCATTTTTCTAGATGATTTTACTTCTCCATCTGAAGCGTTGAATTATAATCAGCCTGGTGTTGAATACGTTTCTGGTCAGGCTAGTTTTGCAATTGAAGGCAGTGATGAAACCACAAATTTCTCACTGCATTCAGTAGGCGCTATTACGTCAACTGTTTGGGATAGTTTAAAAGTTGAAGGTGTCGATTATGATGGAATAGCGGATGCAACAAGAGTGACAATAATTGCCGATCCTAATAATGCAAACGGTTCGGTGTTTGGAGGAATCCGGATGGCGAATAGTTTTTTAAGTGGAGATGTTGGGATAGTTGGGATTTCTGCAAAGAATATCCATGTTCAGAATATGGTAATCATTGGGGATATTGATGCTGGAGGGCTTGGAGTTCCCTCATTGAGATTTGGTTCTAATTCAGAATTTAAAACTGTATCAGTAGCTGGTGGAGATCTGGATCAATCAAATGGTTTGGATATAGCTGGAGCCAGCTTTGAAATCATTGAATTTATCGAAGGGACAACATCGCATGGAGAGCTTTTAAATGCAGAGACATTTCATGGAGAATGGAAGGGAAATTTTTTGCCTTCAGAAATAAATTTTGATAGTTTAACACTTGGCACCATTGATATAACCGGCTTTTCACAAACAGAATTGGACAGTACTTTTAGTAATAAAACTTTTAAAAATGATATTTTTATTCAAGGGGATCTTCCCTCACATAAATATATTTCAGCTTGGGAATTTCAAAAAAATGTAACTTTTGATGGTGTATATGATGGACCTATATCTATAGCTGAGGGAATTAAGGGGGATCTAGTATTTTTAGATCATACAAGTGATGTAGATAGTTCAGATTCAGTGGATCGGACAATAAGCTCTGATATAACTATAGGAGGCGAGATTGAAGGTGCGCTTAATTTTGGGCAAAACAATGATGGGGGTGTTGTGAATTACAACGGTAATTTAACAGCGGCCTCTATAAACGACATTTATATATATGGTGACTTTAATGGTATACTAACAACAGATTTAAATAGTAATGGTACATTTGATGATGGTGAAAGCACTCTGGGAGATATTTTTATCTCTGGGGATTGTTCAGGGTCAGTGCTTGGGATACTTGGCATTGGTGATATTTTTATAAAAGGTAATTTGACTACCACGGCTAATGAAGGTGCTACTGCTTTTTATACCTCTAGTAACACGGATGATTCATCTTTTGCGAACATTGGGTCACTTACAATTGAAGGCGATATAGATCAGGGGGACTCTTCTGATAAACTAATTGAAGTAAACAAGAATGGCAATTTTGGAAATATTGTTGTTTTAGGAAATGGGAATCTTGGTAGTAACGACGGAACAGATTTTCTTTCTGTAGGTAAAATTATCACTGGAGGTATATTAGGAAACGATAACCTTACTGGTAATATAACAATCTCAGAAAGCATAGCTGATGTTGAGTTATTGGGTATCGATATTAATGTGGGGAAATTGGGTAATATTTCCGTCGAAGGGTCAGGCGCTCCAGATTCTGACCTATTAATCACAGGCGATATAGGTGGTACGACAGCAACAATTGGTGATATTAACGTTACCGGATTCCAAACAATCAAGCAAGATGCGTATATAATGGGAGTAGAAGTTGGTGAAATATCTTATAAAACAAGTGATTCAACTGAGGCTTTAAATACAGCCATTGATCTTAATAAATTTATAATTTCTGATGGTGTTGTCGGAGCTGTTGTTCTCGATGCAGATGAGAGTAACAGTAGCATTGATGTTGACTACAATTTTATCGATGCAGGAGAAGGAAGCGGGAGTATAGGAGCTCTTAATATTGTAGGAGAAACAATAACACTAGGGCAAATTAATGCAGATGTTGTTGAAGGCATTGTTACTATAGGATCTACTGAAATTAATGATGAGATTGCCGCAAATACATTTGGACCGATAAGGATTGAAGGTGATCTTTCATTTACTGATGGTGGTGTTATATTATCAAAAAAATACCTGGATTCTTTTGAGGTTTCGGGTGATACAACTTTTGGTAATCTAGGTCTTAGGGTTGCTGATACGGGATTGCTGGAATTTGGTGGAAGTGTAACTTTCTATGCTGCGGGCCTATCTATAATTGCGGATGACGGTACTAGTGATAGAGATCTAATTGAGGGTATTAACTTTGGTGGAATCATTACAGGTGGATATAATTTTGACATTCAAGCCAGTGCAATAGGAGATATAACAATTGAAGGGGAATTAAACGAAGGAGAGATCTTGGTTAATCAGCTTGGCATAGCTGCGATCAATAACAGTGGGACTTTAAATAATGCGGAAACAGTAGCTATTGATGGTACTAATTTATCTAATTACACCATAGGAAATATTACCATAAAATCTACCTACTTGGTATCACCTATAAATAACTGGGTATTTGACGGGGCTTCATTTTTTCAGGCCTTGGGTAATATTGGCGATATTTCAATAAATGCTGTGGGAGGCAATTTACTACAGACGGCTTTATTTTATGATAGCACAGCAAAAATTGACTTTATTGTTGGTAATGGTCGGTTAGCTAACACGGCAGATGCAGGGATCGACTTTGATGGCGATGGGGTAATCGGACGTGTACAAAATGACTCAAGTATTACATTGAATGATGAACTTTCGGCTAATTTTACAAGTGGTAATGTCTCTGTTGGTGATGTTAGTGTTAACGCTTCTGGATTGGGGATAAGTAATAATAATACTGTGAAGGATGTGACTCAATTGTTAGTACTCAGTGGGGTAGAAGCCCCTTCGGGATCCCATGCATTTGACGGAAATTATGAAACTGTGTCACCAAATGACCCAGCCTCAAGTGTGCAATCAATAGATGAAAATCTTGAGGGAACGATTGGTGATGTATTTATTACTAATAGTAATATTCAACTTTCGGCTGTAACTACAGCAGCGCCTCTTTCTCTGGATAGTGTAACTAAAACAGGAGGTATCTTTGCAAGCGATGCCATTGGAGAAGTTCAGGGAGTTAATTATAGTTCTGATTTAAATTCGAATGGTGAAGGAATTTTAATTGGGAATAACAACACGGAAACAGATACTAATATTGGGGCTGATGAAGTTATTGTCATGATCGTATAATGAAGAGTGAAAGGCACATAATAAAAATAAATTAAAATTTCGAATTATCTATTGCCAACCATCGTTAAAATTTCACTACACTATAAAACTTCTATAATGCAGACTGGAAGTTTTCTTGAAGATTACTGCAATGAAATCACATTACAGATATGGAAAAGAATGATCAATTCACTTATTTCCCCTAACTATGCTTGATTGACGCAAGTAGGCAAATTGTTCATAATGAAGAAAAGATAAATGTATCGTATGACTAAACAAATTTCTAAAATCATACCTAATTGTAAACGATCACTGCGATTAGAAACCTTGGAAAATCGACAACTGCTTGCTTCAATTATATCTGGTAATGGAGAAGAGGTTGGTACAGATATTGAGTTTCAAGGTAATATTTATGATCAAATACTGATGACAGGTGTTTCAATCACTGTTGAAGCAGACCCAGAGCAGATAGTTCGGGTATCTTACCAGGATGAAAACTTTGACATTCTTCAAACGGAATTTTCAGGAGATGGGCAACTGAGTATAACATTAGAAAATTTTGTAGAAGCTGCAGACCCAATAAATATTAATCAACCTGGAATTCAATATGTCACAGGGACTCCCTCTTTTTATATTCAGAATAGTAATCTTAGCACTAACTTCACACTCTCTACCGTTGGTCCAGTCACCTCCCCTATTTGGGATACTTTAGCAATTGAAGGAGTAGAACATGATGGTGTGGCAAATGTTAAAAGTTTAACGATCAATTCGAATCCTTTAGATCTAGGAGGTAGCTTATTTGGTGGTATTCGTATGGCTAATTCGCTTTTTTCAGGAAGTAATGGAACCATTGGGATCTCAGCACCTAATGTTAATATTCAAAATGCCGTTATTATTGGGGATATTGAAGCTTCGGGGACGGGATTGCCTACGCTTAAGTTTGGTGATAATTCACAATTTGAATCCTTAAAAGTTGCAGGTGGTGATCTTCTTCAATCTAATAACATTAAAATATTTGGTGGAATTAATGCCGGGATAGGGGCCATTAACTTTATTGAAGGCACTGATTCTCAAGGAAACATTTTACCTGCTAAAACGGATAATTCACCAGGTTGGATAGATGGAATACCAGTTACATCGAATATTAACAATACAGTAGATCCTATAGATATCACGGGATTAACTCAAATAGAACTTGATACGCTTTTTCAAGGGAAAACATTTATCAATGATATCATCATAGAAGGTGATTTTCTCACGGATAATACGATCCAAGCGAATGAATTCCAGGGTAATTTAACTTTTAGGAAAACGGAAGATAGTGAGGGTATTTTTCAAGGGGCAGTTGACATTACAGAAGGCATCAATGGAAATCTAATTTTCCAAGGTATTACCTCAGATCCTGAAAACCCCGGTATAAATGAAATAACGGTTTCTTCAGATATCTCTTTGGGAAGTGCTTTATTAGGAGATCTAATTTTTTTGGGGATTCCAATGAGGTTGATTC
>PNEW01000069.1 GCA_002922725.1 Verrucomicrobia bacterium Opi.OSU.00C
AAAAATAAGACATTTCTTGCTTTGAGGACTATTTGCAGGTTCATCCCCTTCTCCTGAAATCGATACCGATAACTTTTGGAAGGCTTACTTTTATCAGCAGAGTGAAAAGATATTTTCAGCACCACCTCGTGGGATTGGTGACGCCCTTGTTCAATTTTCCAACGATTCTTTTATTTTTGTTCAAATTACGCAGCTTATAGATAATGCAACACTGCATATCGTCGGCAGCGTCAGATGTGTATAAGAGATAGGGTTGTGTTCCTGAAAAATCTCAGTGTTTTTCTCTTCAAGTTTACCAAACCACCCAAGAACGATTTTTCGAGTCACCTCCCAATCACTGTCTAGATAAATCGCTGCGACAATAGCTTCAATCGTATCTTCCAAAATAGAATTTCGAGATCGTATGAGATTTCTTTTCTCACTTTCACTCAGTCGTATACAGCATTCAATGCCTAAACGAGCCGCCATTTCTGCCAGGTAAGATCCATTTGCGATAATTGCTCGGTTACGAGTAAGTGTACCTTCTCTTGCTTTTGGCAGGTTGTGAAAAAGTTCATCGGCGAGAATGGCTGAAAGTAAAGCATCACCGAGAAATTCAAGTCGCTGGTTATGATCACCTTCTTCTGGATGTTGGCTATAGTAGGAGGGGTGAGTGAGGCTTTGCTGAAGATATTCTGGATGTTTGAATCGATAGCCAAGTGTTTTCTGGAGGCCATCTATACAGTTTTTAATATTATCCTTACACATTCCAAAATTTTAAGTAACATCATCAGATGATGAGACGCCTTAAAGTTTTTATACTACAATGCAAAATATCCACAATCTACTGTTAATTAAATAGATTAACTTAAATTAAATCTTTGGATTACTTCTTTTGCTAAATTTCTGTAGGCGAGACTACCAGTACAGTGTGGGTCGTAGTGAAGAATTGATTGACCGAAACTGGGGGCCTCGCTTAATCGTACGGAGCGGGGTATAACTGTATTAAAAACTTCTTTTTCAAAATGACTGCTCACTTCGATCACAACTTGTTTACTTAGGTTAGTACGTACATCATACATTGTCATGATAATTCCGCCTACTTCCAAATTAGCATTGATATTAGCGGTTTTTAATCTTTCTACAACTTGTAAAATCTGCCCTAAGCCTTCCATCGCAAGATATTCACATTGTAAAGTGATAAGTAGATAGTTTGCAGCTGCTAGGCCATTCATTGAAAGCAGGCCAAGTGCTGGTGGGCAATCAATAATAATCGATTTAAATCTGCTTGAATCTTTCAGTGGGGCAATACAGCGCCTCAATTGCATAAGATAGTCATCACGTTGGCTGATTTCAATTTCAAGCGCAGCTATATCCACCTCTGAAGGAATAAGATAAAGGTTTTGAATCCCAGTTCCTATTATCAGGTCACTAGCATTCCCTTCACCACTCAATGGCCCATATAGGCTTTTCCCAGCCGTTTTTTCTTGTCCTAACCCACTCGTAGCATTCCCCTGAGGATCGATATCTATGATGAGGGTAGGGATATCCTTTTCCGCAAGGGCGGCTCCAAGGTTGATCGAAGTCGTTGTTTTACCAACTCCACCCTTTTGGTTAGCAATCGTAAAAACTTGTGCTACCATATAGGTTAAGTATGTAAAAAGCTTAAAAGGACAAGTCTAGCTTGATTTTATAAAAATTGGTATTATCCCATAAAAATGCATCTATTTATTTGATTTAATGGGTTAGAAATCACTTGAACGAACTCAATCTTTGATTTTTATTGATCTTAACCCTTTTTCTAACGGCGCGGTAGCCAAGTGGTAAGGCCGGAGTCTGCAAAACTCCTATACGCCGGTTCGATTCCGGCCCGCGCCTCCAAAATTAAAATTTTAATGCATAATTATACATCATGTCATTATAAACAGTGTAAACCGTTATGTTTCTATTCTCCGAGAGAAAAGTTTTGCTTGCTTAACATATACTTTTCATTCTGTGATCTGAATAATAATTAAAATTTTCGATTTGAGCCATTCTAGATAGTGACTAAGAGCACGCATATTGCAGTAATAGGCGCTGGTGCATTTGGATCCTGGACAGCTTTTTTGTTATTACGCCAGGGAATACGGGTTACATTAATTGATTCTTGGGGCCCAGGTAATTCAAGATCTAGTTCGGGAGGAGATACTCGCGTCTTGAGAGCAGGGTATGGGGAGCAGTTACATTATGTAGAACTTGTTGCTCGTTCTATGAGGTTATGGTTAGACTGGGAGAAAAACTGGAACTGTAAGTTATTTCATCCCATGGGTCTTCTCCGGATGTATGTTGAAGATGATTCTCCAATGCGTGCTTGTTTACCCACATTAAAGAAATTTAATTTTACTGTAGATACTCTGTCAGTCGGTGAAGCTAGTAAAAAATTTAAACAGGTTAATTTTGATGGTATTAAACATATCTATTTTGAAAAAGATGCAGGATATTTGCTCGCTCGTAGATCATGTCAAGTTGTGGTCAAAGAATTTATCGATGGAGGGGGGCATTACTTGCAGTCTGTGGCTAAACCGGGTATAATCAGTAATGGAGAATGTGAAGGGTTAGAGCTTTCGAATGGTTCTCGTATAATTGCGGATAAATATCTCTTTGCATGTGGCCCTTGGTTGGGTCAAATATTTCCAGATTGGCTTGATTCCTTGATCAGACCAACTCGACAGGAAGTTCATTATTTTGGGCCACCAGCTGGGGATTTGAGTTTTCAAGAGGGGGTAATGCCTATATGGAGTGAGTTAGGTGAAAAGACATATTACGGAATTCCAGGAAATGAGAATCGAGGGTTTAAGGTTGCACTGGATAAGCCCGGTCCAAATTTTGATCCAACAAATGATGATCGTATACCTTCAACTGAAGGTATAGCCGATGCGCGTTCTCTATTGACAAGGCGATTTCCAAAAATAGGGAATCCTCCATTGCTTGAAGCTCGGGTTTGTCAATACGAGAATAGCCCAGATGCTAATTTAATCATAGACCTTCATCCCGAAGCATCAAATCTTTGGGTAGTTGGTGGAGGGTCGGGACATGGTTTTAAAATGGGTCCTGCGATCGGGGAATATCTAGTTGCACGATTACTTGAACAACCACCAATCATTAATGCCCCGATAGGTAAGATATTTTCTATAGATCGATTTCAAGGACCAATCGACTTTTTAAGCACAGGGGCTATTACATGACAGTATTGGGAGTGATTAAAAGAGTGATATCTACAGATTATCACCGTGTGATTTTTAATGACTGAGACTGACTGATTGAACCTATACACTATAGATGGGGGACTCTAAACTAAAAAAGGCGTTTTGGGATGATTTACCAAAAGGTTTTCATCACCGACGATTAGGGACAAAATCTGTAGGGTTTGAGGTCTATATTTGGAAGGGTGAACCTGGACAAGTAGTTTTAGCTAATGCCGGAACACATGGTGATGAATATGAAGGACCTAAATTTTTAATTTCAATGGTTAACTCCTGGCGTCCGCGGAAATTACGTGGGACAGTAGTTGTTATCCCTGTTCTAAATGAAGCTGCATTTATAGCTGGATTACGATGTCACCCTAAGGATGGGAAAAATCTGGCCCGGTCCTTTCCGGGGAGACCAAAAGGTAGCCCCATTGATCAGATCGCATACTTATTTCTTAAAAATGTAATAAGTTACAGTAATTATTATTTTGATTTTCACAGTGCTGGAGTAGTTTATGAAATTGCTCCTTGGGTTGGATTTTTCACACACCCAAATCGTGAGGTTAACAGAATTCAAAAAAAAATGGCTGCTTGTTTTGACAAATACTGGTGTTGGTCAGCCCCCTATCTCCCGGGGCGTACGGCTAGTGCTGCATACGAGTTAAACATCCCATTTATTTACACCGAAGGACAGGGTGGTGGTGGTATTCTCCCAAAGGATGTAAAAATCCTCAGTGAGGGATTTTTTGAATTTTTAAAACGTTTTGATTTTATCAAAGGTAGACAGAGGAAGTTATGCAAACAGTATAAAAGAATCAGTAGGGACCCTAAAGAAACATTTGTACAAATCCACCATAAAGCCCCTATTTCTGGTATGGTGGATCTTCAAGTGAAGTTAAAAGAGGTGGTAAATAAACAGCAAATATTAGGGTATGTTTACTCGCTTAACGGGAAATTTAAAAAAGTTGTTAAAGCAGAGATGTCTGGGACAGTCGTATTTCTCCGACGCAAAGCCTCTATTGAAAAAGGCGAAGGGATAATAGCACTGGCACCTATTAGAGATAAATTATAGAGCTTCACCCCAGGTAATTATCACCTATTCCTGGAGTTCCTTCGCCCATTGACTGCATTTTTTTTAGCATCTTTTTCCCTTTTGCCCCTTTCATTTTCTTCATCATTTTTCGCATCATCGTAAATTGCTTAATAAGGGCGTTAACCTCGCGGATTTCAACGCCTGATCCCTTTGCGATTCGCATCCTACGTCTACCATTAAGGAGGTTCGGGTTTTGCCGTTCTCTTCTCGTCATTGAAAAGATTATAGCTTCAGTGTGCTTGAGTTGATCTTCTTCTTTATCACCAACCGTAAAATTATTCATTCCTGGAAGCATGTCTACTATGGAGCCAAGGGACCCCATTTTTTTTAATTGTTTAAATTGAGTTAACATATCTTCATAATTAAAATCGGCTTTACGCATTTTTTCAGCCATGCGGCTAGCTTCCTCTTCATTAATTGTTTCTTGGGCTTTTTCTACGAGAGTAATTACATCTCCCATACCAAGAATGCGTGATGCCATACGATCGGGATGAAATAACTCAAGTTCATTAACCTTTTCCCCCGTTCCAATGAATTTTATGGGAATATTGGTGATCGCTTTCATAGATAGCGCTGCACCTCCACGAGCATCACCATCCAATTTAGTCAGTATGATACCTGTTAGGTTTAAGGATTCATGGAATTCCTTGGAAATATTAACTGCTTCTTGTCCTAATGCGCTGTCTGCGACAAGAAGGATTTCATCTGGGACAATACGGGATTTTAATAGTTTAATTTCTTCAAGTAATTCTTCGTCAATTTGTAACCGTCCAGCAGTATCGAATATAATGGCATCAGTTTTATTTTTCTTAGCAAATGTGATTCCATTGGTGGCCACTTTAGACACATCTTTACTCGAAGGTTCAGCAAAAAAATGGAAATCTTCATTCCTTGCAAGAGTTTCAAGTTGTTCAATTGCAGCTGGCCGATAGAGGTCACAAGCGACAAGAAGAGGAGTATATTTTTTTTTCTGTAGATATCGGGCTAGTTTTACGCTGCTTGTTGTCTTCCCTGAACCGTGTAAGCCGATCATCATGATTTTTAGAGGTCGTTTCTCTACAAGATCATTACTGCCTTCCCCAAGTAGTCGGACAAGCTCATCATGAATTATTTTAATGAGCATCTGATCTGGTGTAAGTGATTGGGTTACTTTTTGTCCTATACATTCCGCTGAAACTCGGTCAATAAACTCTCGTGCTACTCGAAAATGTACGTCAGCAGTAAGTAAAGCTGCACGGACATCTTTGAACGTGTCCGCCATATTTTTTTCAGACAACTTAGCGACACCACGAACATTGCGAAGTGCATTTTCCAGTCGGTTTGTAAGTGTTTCTAACATTTATTTTCGTTAACAATTTTAAAATGCTGATATAATAATTTAGTCAATGACTTGTTGTTCAACAATTTTTCTTTTATTTTTAAAAAATGCTTGAATCAGATCAAGGCATTCTGTCTCTAATACCCCTTTTGTGGTTATTAATCGATGATTAAAGTAGGGCATAGCATTAATATTGGTAGCACCCCCAAGACAACCCATTTTAATATCACTAAGTGCGTAAACAACACGAGATAATCGAGCAATGATCGCTGCACCCGAACACATTGGACAAGGTTCTTTAGTTACATAAAGGGTTGCTCCGTTTAATCGCCAATCCCCGATGCGTCTACTTGCTTGTGTAATTGCCAACATTTCAGCATGAGCCGTCGGATCCCCCGTAATTTCTACCTGGTTATATGCAGATGCTATAACCTTAGTTTTGTATTCAATAATTGCTCCAATTGGTACTTCGTCATGCCGCCAGGCATCAATTGCTTGATTATAAGCAAGCTTCATATAGAAAATATCATCACGTTGAAGGTGAGATGGGTGAATTTTCTGAAATGGTGATAGGTTTGTTTTATCCTGCTTATTGTTTTTCATTTTTAATTAAAATAAAATTGTTGATAAATTCTTAACTAGAGAGTTTATTAAAAATAATAAGAAAGATGTCATAAGTGTGTGAAATAGAACGCAAATTTAAAATATACGATGCCAAACCAAGAAGTAGTAGAAGTTGAGGGTAAAATAGTTGCCGTTTTGCCGGGAACGATGTTTCGTGTTGAGTTGGATAATGGCCATCAAGTTTTGGCCCATATTTCTGGAAAACTGCGCAAGCATTTTATAAAAATTACTGTTGGTGATACGGTGAAAATGGAGATGAGTCCTTATGATTTGGAAAAAGCTCGCATAGTGTATCGTTTACGTAATGCATCATCACAGAGAAATAATCCTATTCGCAGTTACGGTCCTCGTCGAAGGAAATAGGGTTTTCTTTGGTCCGAAGCTATGGATTGTTGTTTTTAAAATACTTATTTAAAGCGATCCATAAATAACGCGTTTCTGAATAAAGGTGATTATAATAGTATCCAATGAGTTAACCACCAAATATAAGAAGAGATAGTTCAGAAAAATAAGCATCTACATGCTTATCATAATAGGTGAAATAGATAAGAGCAGCTAAGGCGAGCATGGGGCCAAAAGGAACTTCTTTACCAAAGAGTTCTTCATTTTTATTTCCAGGTATCCTTTCAGTCTTTATTAATATATCTTTAGTCTTTTTTTCAGGAGTAAATCTTTTCTTTTTAATCCCAAAAATAACAGTTATAATTTTATATATAAAAAAGCCAATAGTTCCTATGACTGCTCCACCAAAAACAGCAAAGATACTGCCTTGCCATCCACAAAATGACCCGATTGCACCAATGAATTTTACGTCACCAAACCCCATTGCTTCACGTCGCAAAGCAATTTCTGCAAGTAACCCTATCCATAGAACTAACGCTGACCCGATAAAAGCTCCTACTATGGCAGTAATTCCAGACTTTAGACTTCCAATCAAAAAATACTGTTGGTAATCTCGTATTGGAGTTTTCAGAGCGCTAATTAATCTTCCTTTTCATAATATTCAGTTTCTTTTATCCTAAAACATTTCATTGCTGGTTTAACTGCCCACTTATTGGTATCAGGATAATTAGTGACATCAACTTGGGGATTATCAGCGATTACATAATAGACGAGATCCTCATTACTCATATTAATAATTTGATGAGCTTCACCAGGTGGAAAGATTATATTGTCACCTGCTTCTAGAGTATCTTCGCCCCCATCCGATCTAATAATGCCATTTCCTGAAATAATAAGATAGAGCTCCCACTGAGCTGCATGCGCATGATAGGGAAAATTTGTGGCCTTCGGTGGCATACGTACTAATTCGACATCAAAAGGATGACCTCCATCCAAGGTTCCCTTATTTGAATAACTACCTAAAGCCACTGATATGTGTTTTCTGAATAAGTGGTACGTTTTGTTAGGAGAGTTCCGTTCTTCCTCAGAGATTTCGATCAGTTTTTTTCGTCTCATTTAATTAAATTAAATGACTAAAAGATTAGATTTAGAATAAAGTTATAGTGAATTGTTATTAAGTTTAAATCAGAACTTGCTCTCAGTTAATATTATTTCCAACCATGAATGACAAGCCGTCCCGTATTTGGTGATGGAAATCCACGATGTTTTTTTAAAGATACAACTCGTGTCTTTTTAAACCCAACTGTTTTTAACATCGCTTCTACACATTTTACATTAGGACCCCACCAACAGGTAGGATCTGAATTATTTTCTGTTCCTGGATAAAAAGCCATGGTGGGACGACGGTTTTTAAGTTCATCTACATATGTCTCAAGGACCAGCATTTCTTTTGTTACTCGAGAAACACATTCCAATGCACGAAGAGGGTTTTTTAAATGGTAGAAAACGCCAAGAAAAAAAAACGATGTCAAAAACCCCCACATTCTCTGGTGAAAGGTCGCAAACTTCAATTTCCCTATCTTTTACATTTGATTTCAAAATGCTTCGTGCTAACTCAAAACCAGATTTTGTTCCCCATCCTTTGCCACCCCAACTATATGAATCTACCGCCATAGTAGGAGCTTTTATCGGGTCAGCGTTAGTTCTATGGATGTCTCTTATACACATCTGACGCTGCCGACGATATGCAGTGTTGGAATCTCGGGGGTCGCCGTTGCCATATAAAAA
>PNEW01000070.1 GCA_002922725.1 Verrucomicrobia bacterium Opi.OSU.00C
TATCCGAGCTTTTTGCATAGCTGAAATCAAGGCGATCAAGGATTTCCTTTCGTCCGACGATAGCAGCTCCATGCATTCCTCCCGCAACAATTTTTCCGAGCGTTGTTAGATCGGGCGTAATTCCCAACACACTCATGATACACGTCATGTAGAACCGTATGGCATCTATGTTAAATCTGCACAAGGTTCACATAAATGGGATGTGGATGGGAATGAATATGTAGACTATACCGGAGGACACGGTGCCTTGCTTTTGGGTCATGCCCATCCAAACTTAGTTGAAGCTGTCCAAAAACAAATATCCAAAGGGTCACACTACGGGGCCTCTCATGAATTGGAAGTTAAGTGGGGAACACTGATCAAGGAAATGGTTCCATGTGCTGAAAGGGTTCGACTTACTAACTCAGGAACTGAAGCAACACTTTTAGGATTGCGATTGGCTCGTGCTTTTACTGGTCGTAATAAAATACTTCGTTTTACCGGACATTTTCACGGGTGGCAGGACCATTTGTCGTTTGGATTCGTCTCTCATTTTGATGGTACTCCCACAACCGGTGTTTTACCTGAAATTGCTGACAATGTAATTATTGCACCCCCATGGGACATTGAAGAGACGCGCCGCATTATTGAATCACATGATGATATCGCAGCCGTGATTCTTGAACCTACAGGTTCAAGTTGGGGTCAAGTACCCGTCAACAAAGTTTTTCTACAATCCTTACGTGAAATAACAACACAACGAGATATTGTATTGATCTTTGATGAAGTAATCTGTGGTTTCCGTTGTTCACCAGGTGGTCTTCAAGGTGTGTTGGGAATTACGCCCGATCTAACAACGCTCGGAAAAATTGTTGCGGGAGGAATGCATGGAGCTGCTATCGTCGGACGAAAGGAAATCCTTGATCTCCTTGATTTCAGCTATGCAAAAAGCTCGGATATAGAAAAGATAGGACATCAAGGCACCTATAATGCAATGCCAACTTCCTGCGTTGCAGGAATTGCAGCAATGGAGATTGTAAAATCTACAGATGTCTGTGAACGCGCCATCAACTATGGAAACCAATTACAAAAAGAATTAAACCAGGTATTCGAAGAAGAGTCTTTAAGCTGGATTTCTTATGGAACGTATGGTGGATTCCACATTTTTCTTAACCCTAACAATATCAATACGAGCCGTGAAGAAATTGAGTCTGGTAAATATGATTATTTTACATTACGTGCGTCGGTAAAACCAACTTTGCTAAAAAAACTACGGGTTGGTTTACTTTTGCATGGTGTTGAAATTCAGTCTTGGCCAGGGGCACCAGTCTCTGCTGTTCACACCGACGAAGACAGGAAAACAACTGTCAATGCTTTTTGTCAAACCATACGAATGCTCAAAGATGAAAACGAAATTGAAAGGTAAGCTTTGATTATTATTTTTAATTACTGACAATCCATCATCTGTTTAATGGATTGGGCTGTTCGTTCAATAGCTTCGTCTATGGCCATTTCAGCCAACTCTGGTAGAAATGGCTCAGCTGTCAATCGACCATCATAATTTAACTTTTTAAGACAACGCATGAATGTGGCTATGTCTATCAATCCACTATCACAGGGAAGCATCCTCTCAAGATCCATTTGTTCATCACGATTCCGGCCAGGACGACCGTCATTAACGTGAACGTAAACAATATTATCATTGTTAAGCAAATCCAATAGATCTGATTCAGTCGCCCCACTTGTCCACCAGTGATAGCTGTCAAGCAGAATACCGATCCGTTCTTTATTTTCTCGAGGATTTACCGCGATCGCGTTACACAATTCCAACATCCCTTTGATTGTGTAAATGAAAGTATGACGCATTTCATCACGTAGTGTTTTAGGTCCAATAAATTCCAATCCAAACCGAATTTCGTGCTGTGCCAGAAGAGCAGCTATAGGTTTAAGGCGTTTAACATGTAGATCAAACCAAGCGTTAAAATCTAATTCATTATCACCTGGCCTGATGGGAGTGTAACAACGGTTACAACCAATTTGCTGCACGAGAGGAAGCCATTTTTCAAGGCGATCCATGTCAGTAACATACGTCGCCTCATCCTTACGGTAATTGACAGGAAGGGAGACCCCCCCCCCATTGAAGTCCCGCAGCTTGTATCTTTTCAGCAGCCCGCTCTGGACGAGATAAAGCTATAACCTCCTTAAGGGGTAAATCGATTCCTCCGAAACCGTGACTCTTCGCAAGTCGGATGGTCTCCTCGAAGGTTATTTTCAAACCTAATGCCTCAGGGGATAAATTAATATACATTTAAAATTTCAGTTTTGTGTTTTGGATCATCTCTATAAGGATCACATGCTCAACATCACTTGAATGGATTGATTTTCATCACAGGAGAAAACATTAAATCCATTTTCCCAGTCCTCCAATGGAAATGTGTGTGTGATTATAGGTTTCACATTAATCTTTTCCCTCTTCAGCAAATTGAGTGCATGATGGAAGTCAGGTGTCAGCCAGCCACAGTTCGCCTGAAGACTCACCGCGCGTTCCACAAGGACCTTAAAAGGTGAAAAGTCAATTTCTATATCAGGATCATAATGTCCTTCAACGACAATTCGCCCACGCCACCCGGCTATATCAATAGCGAGTTTTAGTTCATTTTTAGTTTTACCACATACGATGACGACATCAAAACCTTTAACAATTCCTTTAAGATCATTCATATATCCATCTTTATTTATATCAACGATATGATCCGCACCTAGGTTCTGTCCCAATCTTAATCGATTACTTCCACTACCAACTAAAACTATTTTCGAAGGAGAGGATAATCGAGCAACCTGTAGTGCCATTAGGCCAATAGAGGTCGCTCCGATAATTGCCACACTTTCACCCATCTTGAGATTAGACTGACCAGTAACTGCGACTGCATTAGCAAGATTTTCAACCATTGCTCCCTCGAGTAGATTTACGTTATCTGGAAGCTTAAATAGATTTCGCTCAGGGATAATGCTGTATTGCGCAAAGCCACCGTTGAGAGTAAAACCAAGGGTTTTTAATATATCACAATAATGGGTATCTCCGACATGGCACGCTCCGCACTGCCCACATACGACATAGGAATGAACCGCAGCTTTATCTCCTAACTTTGCAAATTTGACTGCTGAGCCACAGGCATCAACAACACCTGAAAATTGATGTCCGGGTACAATTGGATAACTTATCGATTCATGAATACCTTTTTGGATTCGCAAATCATTCCGGCAAATTCCTGCGTTAGCTATCTTTAGCCGAACTTCATCCACATCTGTATCATGAGTGATACCGCTAGGGAAAATCTTCTTAGCATGTTCAGCCAACTGTGCTGAGCCTGGTGTCTTGCGGCAATAGTCTTCAACGATAGAAGAGTTGATTAAATCGTCTGGTAATTTTGAGGGTAGGGACTTTGTGAGTGAAGTCATGATATCCTCTTTATTTACAAGATATTTCTTTTTTTATTTTCTCTATGCTATTCGCGAATTCGTCGCGCGCCACAAGGCATTTCTCTTTTGATGGGTTATCACTTTTTACTGTTTCAAGAATTCTTGCTTCTGCAGCGACAAAATCATCCGCTACATCAGCGACTTCTGAAGCAATCTCAAGAGGGATAGTCGTGATACCATTATGGTCACCGTGGATAAGGTCATTTGGATTAATTACCATACCCCCCACTTTGATTTGCACGCAAATTTGAGGAATTTGTCCATAACCATGGGAACAATTAGTACCATTGGTAAATACCGGAAACTCGATCTCCCTTATTTGATCTAGATCGCGACCAGCCCCACTGGTTATAAGTCCTACAGCTCCAAAAGCCTTATATGTATTACACATAATATCACCAAATGTTGCGGCGACAGTGGGTACATCTAGGTCCTGAAAAATAATAACCGCGGGGCCAGATAATTCTTCGAATCGATCGATCTGCTCCAATAATTTATCGTAAGGGCTTATATCGTTATGAGGTGCGGCTGAACGATAAGTTGCTGTAGAAGCAAATCCGACTATGGGGGGGAGTTCATGAAAACAGGATTTTATGCTCTGGTCCATATACCCAACGGTAAATGGACGGACATCGAATAGTTCGATGACGTTACAAATCGTGGCGGTGTCGATTTGGCGTAATTTATCTAAAACATTTATTTCAATCATTAAATAGATTCAAATAGGCACGCATTTTATATTCAACACTAATATTTTTACCTATGAAAAACTAATTTGAGTTTAAGCAAATGTATTCATTTGTTCACTTTACATCACCTATTCTTGATGGAATAAAAAAAGATTACGCTGATATAGCTACACTAAGCTACTGATTTAGAATAAAAATCCTGCTTCTTGTATTAAAACGTGTGTATAATACCGATTACCATTATCTAAGGAGGTCTTAAAATAAATTAGAAAAGCCTTTGATAACTTTGAAGAGATGTTTTTGAATATGTATAAAACAAGCAATAAAGTACAACTTACATTCACTTAAAGCTATTTACTTTTACTACCAGAAGAGGATTTATTATCTTTAGTAACACGTTCAAGAATATCATAAACCCTGTTGACCATACTACGTGGATCTTCAACGAAACCAGCAGCAACCATCGCATTGTCAAAAATCTGTTCTACAACCATTGTTGCTAGAGACTCATCTTTTCCCTTAAGTGAAGCCAAATTTTTAATTAAGATATGACGGGAATTGATTTCAAGATTTACTAAGGGATCAGTGCTGATATCCTGTTGCATAGCTTTCATCATTCGGCGCATGCTTGCGTTCATCATTTTATCGGCATTTAAAACGATGGCTGGGCTATCAACTAATCGGTTACTTTTAGTTACTTCTTTTACTTTATCACCTAAAGTTCCACTGATGAACTGGCATAGATCATTTAGTTTGTCTTCGGCTAATGGCTTTCCTTTACTGGGAGCTTCTTCAAGTTCCAAGTCAGCTTGATCTGCAGAGACAATCTTTTTACCGTCAAATTCGGCAAGGTGACCTAAAGCAAATTCGTCGATCGAATCGTAGACGAAAAGGACCTCCAAATTTCGAGCCTTAAAGGTTTCGAGATAAGGTCCCGCTTCAATCGTGCTTCGGCTGGGTGCGTGAATATAATAGATTTCTTTTTGATCTTCCTTCATCCGTGAAACAACATCTGTTAAACTGGTAAGTTTTTCAGGATCGGTTAAAGATGATTCATAGCGTAAGAGTTTACCAAGTTGCTCACGATGATTAGTATCAATGGCGATACCTTCTTTGAGATAGACATTAAATTTGGAGTAAAAATTTTCATAACTTTTAAGATTTTTTTTCGCTTCATCATCAAGAAATTTTAGAAAGCGTCTTGTAAGTACCCTATTAAGCTTTTGTATAAGAGCAGTATCCTGCATTGTTTCTCGTGAGATGTTTAGTGGAAGATCCGCACTGTCGACAACCCCTTTGAGGAAACGTAACCATTCAGGTAGTAATCCGTCAGCTTTACTATCAATAAGAATCTTTTTGCAAAATAAGCCGACTCCCGAATCAATACGACCGAATCCCCACCGTTCAGTATTTTCCTGGGGAACGAAGAGGAGAGCATTAATTGCTAAGGGTGCATCGGCAGCAAAATGAAGATGAAACATCGGTTCATCAAAAGCATTTGCCTGAAATTTATAAAATTCAGTATATTCCTCTTCCTTGATTTCATTTTTATTTCGCATCCATAAAGCTTGAACAGTGTTTACTTTTTCACCGTTAAGATTAATAGGGAACTGAACAAAACTTGAATAACGTTCGATGATATCTTTGATGCGATCCTTCTTCGAAAATTCTTTATCCTCATCCTTAAACTTTGATCAAAATCTGCTATTGCATCGTCATAGCTGCCTCTCATTAAAAGAGTTAAACCACGAGCTTGCCACGCTCCAGGACGACTGGGATCAATGTTAATAGCTTTGGAAAAATCTTCTATCGCATCAGCGAATTGACTTAACTGCCTAAATACTCCACCTCGGTATAAATATGCTAATAATAAACTAGAGTTATAATCTATCGCTTTTGTCAAATCATCCAGCGCACCCTGCATTTGACCGGTGTTGGCTTGGGCAAACCCTCGCCCCACATAAGCAACCGAATTTTCGGGTTCGAGTTCAATTACTAGATCATAGTCATCTTTCGCAGCCTTGTATTTCCCCATTCTCAAAAGAACAAATCCACGTTTCAGCAATGTATCTGTTCTTCCAGGATCTCGAACTAGTACTGCTGTAAAGTCCGCTACTGCACCATCGAGATGTCCCAGCTCTGACCTGATGTTACCACGATTAATGTAAGCATTTATATTATTGGGCCGTAAATGAATGACACGGGTAAAGTCTATCAATGCACCTGTTAAATCACCAACTTGCGCTTTGACTAGGCCTCGACGTAGGTGTGAATTTGCATCAACTGGGTTAAGTTGAAGTGTCGTTGTAAAATCATCAATTGCACCATTGAAATCGGCTACCTGAACTTTAGATAGAGCTCGTTGTGAATAGGCATTTATCAGTCTGGGATTGAGTCCAATCGCTCCTGTAAAATCTTCAATTGAACCCTTCCAGTCATGATTCATAACTTTTGCAAGCCCACGATAATAATAAGTCATGGTCAATCTCATGCCTTGCGTAAAATCATTAAATTCCAACACTTTACCCTCCTCATCTAAACCACTTTCCAATTTAGTTAAACTTTGCTCATTGGTAACTATCTCATCGTCACTTAAGCGAATAACTTCGGATAAATCTGCTATTGCCCCAGTTGCATCATTAATTTTATACTTTGTCAGTCCTCGTAATAAATAGACTTCAATCAATGTTGGATTTAGTCTTATTGCTTCTGAAAAGTGCCCTACTGCCCCTTCCCAATCTTCAATCCTTACCAGATTAGCTCCTTCCTGATAATATTCATTCGCTGTTTCATAGTATGGTATTTCAAGCGCGATTTTCGGTTTATTCGTAGCACAAGCCGCAAGCATAAATAAACTAATAATCACAATGGACCTATTCCAAAAAGAAGTAGCACATAATATCTTTGTGGAATCTTCTTTTGTAGTAAAATCTATGGTCATGGATTTCATTTGTTCATTTTGTCCATAAGATCCATAGTCCTAATTACCGGCAATACTTTCTTGTAATGAGATAATATTTCACTCAGACGATAATTACCACTCATATATATCCATTAATTATTACCTAATAATGTAAATTGGCATCTAACAAAGATTGGATTATAAACTCTTTCACATATTGAATAAGCCGTTCTATTATCGCATAAGGGCTTTATTATTTGTAATCATAGATCCCCTAATAAGGAATAACAAATTTATGGGACCCATTTATCCATTAATTTCGCGTAATCACGAGCTTGTCCAATAATATCAACGCCAACATCATCTGACCATGTCTGAATCAATTTTTTGTAGATAGGACCTGGTAATCCCTCCCCGACTGGATGAAAATCAAATCGAGTAATTGGTGCAATACAAACCGTCGTACTAGAATACCAAGCCTCATCTGCACCACGTACATCATAGGGTTCTATATCAGCTTCGTGAACCGGGATTCCAAGCTCAGTAGCATAATCCATGCATGCATGGCGCGACACACCACGCAATACATTCTGCGGTTTTGCCGTATAAATTTCTCCGTCTTTAGCCATGAAAAAATTATTCCCTGTTCCTTCGGTAATAAATCCATGCTCATCCGTCAAAAGCGCCATCTCGGCTTTATGCATTTTAGCAACTTGAAGATCTGCTAATTTATAAAATATCCGGCTGCGGTTTTTACATTTCGGGTCAATAAATCGTGAGGGGACTGATTGCTGTGCGGGAATAATTGCATGGGCTCCTTTTTCATATTTTTCCACCATACTCCCATGATGTCGGATAAGAGGAAAAACATTAATCGTGACTATCGGTGAAGTTCCTTCTTTTACCAATGAATCATAAAACCCCATCCCCCCCCCGTGTAACATTGTGCATAATCTGAAAATCTATACCTTCAACAGCGGTTAAATTTTTTTCAATCGTCTGATGAGTAACTTCTTCCATCTCGTTAATTGTCAGACCACAGTCAATCTCCGCATAACGGAGTGAATTATAGAGGCGTTCAAGATGCTCGCGCAACCGAAATGGCTTCAAATTGAATACCCGCGTCATTTCAAACAACATATCCCCATACATCAGTGCACTGTCAAAAATAGATATCCGTGCCTCAGTTTCAGCGACATACTCTCCATTTAAATAAACGACTCGATTAGACATAATTTTTTCCTTATTTAGTATGTAAATATAAAATAACCACAGTCTGTCAGCTTAAATATTATTGTAAAGCCTATCTAAAATTGTAGCTTAAATTTGTAAATTGATTTAATTGTGTTAAAAAACTGTAAGCTCTTTAAAATCACCGCCTCATCCAAATTCTAACGTCAAT
>PNEW01000071.1 GCA_002922725.1 Verrucomicrobia bacterium Opi.OSU.00C
AACGAACCTCTAGAAACTTTAAATTTTATCTTTTTTTTAATTAACCCTAGGGCCAACCTCACTGGAAAATCGGGGGGGATGACAAATGAACGGATTTTATATTCATCAACCACAATTCGTATTATATCACTAAGGTCAGTTTTTTTCTTTCGAAATCTTTTTTCTGCAATTTTCTGCAATTCACCTAAAGAAAGAACATCATCAAATACAGCCTCTTTCTTTAAACGCGTATACTCCAAGTCATTTACAATTGCATATTTTTTTTTTGCCAATACCAAAGGATAAAAAAGGATCAGGCACAAATACTTTACTAATGTATAATTGATCGGCATTAGATTCCGAATCTGCATAGATCAATGGCGAAATTTTTGTTCCTTGCATTTAAATCATCGAATGAAATAATAAGCATTGAGAATGTCTGAAATATGTCTAGATAAATAACCACATGAAGATCGGGTATCTTCTATCAACATTATGTATTTTATTAGACATCTTTGTTCTTCAAGGGTGTAACCATCAAGATCCTAATCAAATTATTACCCCCTTCACTTCAGATCATTACTTTGATTTGGTAATTGAGGATAAATTAATCAAATTGCAAATCGCGATCGAAAAAGAAGAACATCGTCGTGGTCTCATGTACAGAGAAAAGATGGGAGAAAATGAAGGAATGATTTTTTTATATAAAACCCCACAAAGGATGACCTTTTGGATGCAAAACACAGCTCTTCCTCTCGATATTGGCTTTATTTCACCTGATGGTGTCCTTCAGGAGTTGTACCCTCTCTACCCTTATGATGAGACAACCGTCATTTCGCGAAGTGATAAATTACAATATGCCCTTGAATTAAACCAAGGATGGTTTCAAAAAAATAATATTAATCGAGGAGCTAAATTAGATTTAGAGTTATTTAAAAATGCCATCCTACTCCGGGGTTATGAACCATCAAATTTTGACCTCCCGTAAATACAAATTATAGATGATCCTAACCATTATTAAACTAACTACAACCCTATAGATATGAAGCTAATTCTTTTACTTACTATTTTTTCATTATCTGCTCACCATATATTTTGTTATGCAAATGAATTCTTGAAAACTTATTCCTTGTCTCAAGGACAAATGGCTGGTGAAGTTTCGAACCATAGCGCTATTCTTCAGACACGATTGACATCATCCAACCCACATTACGATAAAACTTGGTCTGGGATTCCTGGTATTTCTGGATGGGCATGTTTTCAAGTATCAACTGATAAAGATTTTAAGAGTTCATTCTATACCCCATGGATACAAGCTATACCGGAGTACGATTTTATCATTAAAACAAAAATTAAAGACCTAATGCCAGGGAAGCGTTACTATTACCGTGTAATCTTTGGACCTAGCCCTAATTATACCACTAAAGGCCTTACTTCAAGCTTTAGAACCCATGGAGGAAACCCTGATGACGTAGTTAGTTTTGTCGTCGTTACAGGCATGAATTATTCAAGATTTCACTACACTGGACAGACAAACTTACCCTCAAGAAAAATACCACCTAGCACTGATGAGAACAAAATGCTTGGCTATCCAGCCTTGGTTTCAATATTAAAACTTAAGCCCGATTACTTCATTGGGACAGGTGATAACGTTTATTACGACTTTCCTTCTGAAGGTCGTGCAGAAACTCAACAACAAATACGGAGAAAATATCAGGAACAATTTTCACAGTCCAGGTTTATTGATCTTTTTAGAAATGTAGCAACCTATTGGTTAAAAGATGATCATGATTTTCGTTTTAATGATTCCGACCCAATAAATCCTTATTTAATCACACATGATTATGACTTAGATTATTACCCAAAAATAAATATTAATAAAAATGTATCAGGTTCAGGTTCTCTTCCATCTGCCGAACTTGGAATTAGGATGTTTCAAGAACAATTGCCTGTTGTTGATCCTTTAGATAACACGCCAGTTACATATAGAACTTTTCGCGTAAATGACCTACTTCAACTCTGGATTGTTGAAGGTAGAGACTATCGTGATGCAAATGACCGACCCGATGGCCCAAAGAAAAGCATTTGGGGATTGAAACAAAAAAACTGGCTAAAGAAAACACTGCTAGAAAGCGACGCTGTCTTTAAATTCCTCATCTCTGCTACACCTATGGTTGGTCCCGAAGAAGAGGGAAAACGAGACAATCACGTCAATCCGGGTGGATTCCAATATGAAGGAGAAACTTTTTTTCGATTGGCTTGCACATAATAATTTTCGCAATAAGAACTTTTATATTTTTTGTGGAGATCGCCATTGGCAATATCATTCAATCCACCCTACCGGTTTTGAAGAATTTTCGTGTGGGACATTAATAGATGCTAATACAGAAATTGGTCCTCGCCCTGGTGATCCTAATTCCTCAGATCCTGAAGCCAAGGTTAAACAACCATATAATACTCAAGAACCTTCTGGGGGATTCTTAATATTTTCAATAAAATTAGCTGAAGATAAAAAGCAACCTATCGCAAAAATTAAGTTTTATGATGAGAATGGAATTGTTTTATACACTGTAGAAAAAATTGCTAAAATTTAGACAATTAAAAAGATATGCCAAAAAATAATGTTTTATTAATTTGTGTTGACCATTGGCCTGGTCAATTACTTGGAGTCAAAGGTCATGAACACATTTTAACCCCGACCCTCAATCAACTCGCTGAAAGTGGAGTCCTTTATACTGAAGCTTATAGTACGACTCCTACTTGCATTCCTGCAAGACGCGCTTTAATGACAGGAACCACAGCAAAGACTCATGGAGACCGTTCTTTTACTGAACAACTTGAAATGAATAGTGACCTAACAACGATGCCTGAAGCTTTTTCTCAAGCAGGCTATCAGGCGTATGCAGTAGGTAAGCTTCATGTCTATCCACAACGAAGTCGGATAGGATTTGATGAAGTTATTCTTAATGAAGAAGGTCGTCATCAATTTGGAAATATCACTGATGATTATGAAAGATTCCTTCGTGAAGAAGGTTACTCCGGACAAGAGTTTACCCATGCTATGGGAAGTAATGAATATTGTGTACGCCCCTGGCACCTACCTGAACGCTATCACTCAACTAATTGGACAACTAGAGAAATGTGTTATACCATCCAACGTCGTGATCCAACTCGTCCCTCCTTTTGGTATTGTTCATACCAGGCTCCCCACCCTCCTATTGTCCCTCCAGCAGAATACCTAGATATGTATAGGCATTTAGGGGTTGATGAACCTTTCATTGGTGATTGGGCAAAAGATTATGAAAATTTACCCTATGCCCTTAAATGCCATAAAAATAGATGGGGATCTTATACGTCTGCTGAAATACAAGAAGCACGGGCGGGTTTCTATGCACAATGCACTTATATCGATCATCAAATACGATTGCTTATTGGTACCTTAAGAGAAGAGGAGCTGCTTGATAACACTATTATTATGTTCATTAGTGACCATGGTGATATGTTGGGTAATCACAATCTTTGGGCAAAAACACAGATGTATGAATACTCGGCTAAAATCCCCATGATACTTGTACCAACTTTTAATGATAGCCGAGTCCTTCATCAACATAAGGATGGCCGACTCGCCGCTTTGCGAGATGTTATGCCAACGCTATTAGATTTATGTAATTTACCGATTCCAAAATCTGTAGAAGGGGAATCACTCATCAGGGAGGAAAAAAGAACACATCTCTATTGTGAGCATGATGAAGATGAAAGATCTGTACGCATGATTCGTATGAGGTTGGCCCTAGGGTTAATTAAAAAAAAGATAAAATTTAAAGTTTCTAGAGGTTCGTTATTTCCCAGTCGAGCTATAAAAAATGATGAAGAGGCAAAGGCTATTAGGGAAGGTAATGCAGCGAGTGCAGCAGGAATAAGAATGGCAGAATATATTTTAGATAGATCATCAATTAAAAATGGGAAAATTTATTATGGTAGCCGGTATTTAACATCAGAACGATTACGAGAAGAAATTGAAATTACCTGTTTAAAAAAAGGGGGAATTGCAAGCCACACAATAACAGCTGGTGGTAATCAGGCATGTGATCCTCATTGCCAAGGTTATGGGGTTTTACGTGCTAATGAGTTTATAGTTGTGGACGTATTTCCACGAATCAAACATACTGGCTATTATGGAGATATGACGCGAACTTTTCTTAAAGGACGATCAAATGAAAATCAGCAAAAATTAATTTCTACTGTTAAAAAAGCACACCGGAATGTATTGGATAAATTAAAAGGAGGTATTTCAGCCTCAAAAGTTCATAATGAGGTAAAAGTTTTTTTTAAAAATAATGGTTATATTACTAGTAAAAATGGTGACATCATTGAAGGATATTTTCATGGAACTGGACACGGTCTAGGATTAGAAATACATGAGGAACCAAGTTTATCTTCAAATGGATCAACTCTTAAAACTGGAATGGTTGTTACCGTGGAACCAGGGCTTTATTATCCAGGCTTGGGTGGTTGTCGAATTGAAGATGTGGTCCGTATCAAGCGAGACGGCATAGAAATGCTATCTAAGTGTCATTATAGATGGGAAATATCATGAAAAAGCTTTTAGAGAAAATACGTGAACTAAAGGTTCTTATCATTGGGGATCTAATTCTAGATCATTATATTTGGGGTGATGCTTCACGAATATCACCTGAAGCGCCAGTGCCAGTGATAGAAGTAGATCACGATAGTTATACAGCTGGAGGAGCGGCAAATGTTGCTCTTAATATAAGAGCTCTTGGAGCGACTGCCGAGATTTGTGGTGTTCTGGGAAATGATGATTCAGGACTTCTTTTAAAAAAGATCCTAGCTGAAAATAATGTGCCAATTGACGATATTTTTATTTTTCCAAATATACAAACGATTCTAAAAACTCGAATAATTGCTCGCCAACAACAACTTTGTCGATTAGATCGTGAATCTACGCCTGCGAACTACAAAATTGATATTGAAAAACACAAAGGTTTAATAATAGATAAAGTCAAAGAAGCCGATGTTGTAATATTCTCCGATTATGCAAAAGGCGTTGTTGATGGTAAGCTTATCAAGTTGGTCCAGAAAGAAGCAAAAAAAAATAATACGTTAATAACTTATGATCCAAAACCAATAGGGAAAGTCGTTTTTAAAGGGGTCGATATATTGAAACCTAATCGTTTGGAAGCATTAGAATTATCTGGAATTCAAATAAGGCAACACGATGAATATCCTATAGCAAAGATTTGCGAATCTATATGGAAACAGTATCACCCGAAGTACCTGATAATTTCACTTGGTGCTGATGGTATGTTACTTAGTGAGAAAGGTAAAATTATTAGTCAGATTCCAACATATGCACGTGAAGTATTTGATGTATCAGGTGCTGGTGATTCAGTTATTGCTTCGTTATCTACGGCAGTAGCTGCAGGTTCAAAAATAGAGGAAGCTGTTCATTTTGCAAATATTGTTGGTGGAGTAGTAGTAGGTAAAGTGGGTGCAACCGTGGCTTATCCCAATGAAATTATTGAATACGCATCTACTCATGTGTAAGGCACTTTTTCTCGATCGTGATGGGACACTCATTGTTGCAAAGGATTATCTTTCAGATCCGAAAGGAGTGGAGCTACTCCCTGGAATTTGTGAAGCATTAGATCAAGCACTTAAATTGGGTTATCATCTTTTTTTATTTACCAATCAGAGTGGCGTTGGCCGCGGATTTTACTCTATGGATGATGTACATGCCTGCAACCGCCGTATGTTGATGTTAATGGATTTACCAGAACCTGGTTTTAAAGAGATATGTATTGCTCCGGAAACACCTTATGAACCTTCACTATATCGCAAACCATCACCACTATTTATTTTAAATATGGTAGATAAGTATCAATTGAATACAGATCAATGTACGATGGTAGGGGATCAACTCACCGATATTGAGTCAGGGATTAATGCAGGTATTAATGTAGCCGCAGTTAATACAGGTAAAAAAGAACCAGTAAATGAAATATTGGGAGATGTTTCTAAAAAGATTCCTATTTTTGAAAACTTGAAGGAATTTATTTCGACTTTAACTTAGAGCTAATCACATAAAATTTTACATTTTTGCGAGGGTATTCAGACCGAGAAGGTGTAATCCTGTTTCAAGAACTGTAAGGGTTCTTGCACATAATAGAAGCCTACGAGACCGAATTTTCTGGTTACTAATAAGGACCTTATCAGCATTATAAAATGCGCTAAATAAACCAGAGAGTTCATAAAGATATGTACAGAGGAAATGAGGTCGTAAATCATTGACCGTTTGTTCCAAAACTGTGACAAACTGAATCAGTTTTTGTGCTAGTGCAATTTCAGTTTCAGTTTCAAATTCACTCGCATTGTTTTCGTTCGAGCCTGGTTGTAACTTTGCCCTACGGAATATACTGTAGATTCTAGCAACGGCATATAGAAGGTAGGGAGCAGTGTTCCCTTCAAAACTTAATAGTTTATCCCAGGAAAAAACATAGTCACTTGTCCGATTTTGCATCAAGTCTGCGTATCGAACCGCTCCTATTCCAACAACATGTGAAATATCTTTATATTCTTCATTTGTTAAATCAGGATTTTTTTTTTTACACACTATATTAAAAGCTCGATGAACCGCTTCATTGAGTAGATCTTTAAGTTTTATCTGTTCACCACTTCGCGTTTTAATTGCTTTCCGATCTTCGCCTAAAATAGTGCCAAAGCTAATGTGTTTTAATTTCGGTAATGGTATGCCTTTGGCGAAAAACCATTTTCTTACTGTGAGGAATAATTGTTCAAAATGATCAGATTGGCGAGAATCAACGACATAATTAATTTCATCGGCCTGAAAATGTTCATGACGATATAAAATTGTCGCTAGGTCTGTGGTGGAATAGAGACTGGCCCCGTCTGATTTACGAATAATGAATGGTTGTGTTTTATAACGTGAATGTTCCCGATGAAAGACAACCAAAGCGCCCTGACTTTCTTCTGCAATACCTGTTTCAATAAGTTCTTGGTAAACACGATTTAGTTGGTCGCGGTAATAACTTTCCCCTAGGGTTTCATCGAAATGAATATCTAAAAGATCGTAAATCTCTTGAAGTGCTTGTAAACTGATTTTATTTATCTCTTTCCAAAGACTTAAACTATCTAAATCACCATTTTGAAGTTTTACCAACTCCTCTCGTGCCTTCTCTCCAACTTTTTGGTCTTTTTCGACCAAAGCATTTCCCTCTCTGTAGAGCGTTTCAAAATCATTCAAAGGGTTCTTATGCGGTGCCTTAAGATTATAATCAAAGCGTTTTATGGCCATCATCAGGATTCCATACTGTGTGCCCCAGTCACCAATATGATTGTCGCGTATTACATATGCCCCACAAAAGGTAAGGAGACGACAGATAGCCTCGCCGATAACAATTGATCGAATATGACCCACATGCATTTGTTTTGAAGAATTAGGAGAACTGAAATCGACAACAATGCGTTTGCCTCGGTAAATATCACCAGCTGCCGTTTTGAGGTCATCTTCTTTACGATACCGTTTCAACCACGAGAGTAGAAATTTAGTCGTAAGTTGAAAATTGATAAACCCAGGGCCAGCAATTTCGTATCCAACAAGTGTTGGATCGAGAATTCCCAATTGCTCAACAGTTTCCATAAGTTTTTGCGCAACTTGACGAGGATTTTGACCTACATTTTTACCCCACGAAAGAACACCATTTGCTTGAAAATCACCAAACCGAGGATCAGTTGTTCGGATATCGGGATTAAATGATTTATCAAAATAAGGTATTTCCGCGGCAGCTTGAAGGATTACTTCACTAAGTTCTTTGGGAATATTAAACCAGATATCCATGAAAAGATGCTCTACCAGAGATATATTAGTTGCGAGTTTTGTCATAGTAGAGTGACTAAAATATGGGCCTGCACAACGAAATTCATAAGAACACTTGACTGATATAGTATTATAGTAGCCTTAGCCATCGAGATGGAACATTGTAGAGATGAGTTTTTTCTACAGAATAATCTCGACAATAAATTTATTAATACTTAAT
>PNEW01000072.1 GCA_002922725.1 Verrucomicrobia bacterium Opi.OSU.00C
AGATGTGTATAAGAGACAGATATTAAGGGATGCAGTGGCAGCAGGGGAAGGTGCATTGCAAACATTAATTGCGAATTCAGTTTCCTGAATTAGAAAATCGTCGACCATCATACCCTCTGGAGATATCGCTTGTGCTCGAATACCAGCTGGGGCCGATATTAAATCTGCACTCTTAATTTTAGGAACCAGTCGTTGCAATGCTTTGACAAAAGCTACTTTACTAACAGAGCGCCACATTTCGCCCATGCCAACTCGCCAATATTTAGCTGATAATTTGATAAAACCAGGGTATGTCAGAGATTCGAATAAATCGGCTAAATTTATTTGGTATTTTTTATACCCTTCACGAGAGAAAGCAAGTACAGCGTTGGGGCCACACTCCACGGAACCATCTATCATTCGCGTAAAGTGAACACCTAGAAAAGGGAATGATGGGTCGGGTACTGGATAAATCAGGTTACTGCAGAGATTATGAGCGCTGGGTTTTAATTCATAATATTCGCCGCGGAATGGAATTATTTTCACATCTGGTTTTTGTCCACTTAATCCAGTGACACGATCAGAATGCAAGCCCGCACAGTTAACAACTAAGCGTGCATCAAAATCTCCTGCTTTACTGTTAAGAATAACACGGCCGTTATCGCAATGCATAGATAATACCTTAGCAGAGTACAAAATTTGATTATCGCCTTTTGCTGTTATCAATTCTGCTAATCGTTGGCACACTTGTTTATAATTGACGATTCCTGCTTCTTTGACGTGAATGGCCTTGATCCCAGCAGCGTATGGCTCGAGTTCGTAAAGCCGTTCGCGACCGATGAGTTCACATTTAATACCGTTATCCTGACCACGTTTATAAATGTTTTCAAGTGTGGGTAGTTCATCTTTAGTTATGGCAACAATGACTTTCCCACATATTTTATAATCAATACCCTCTTTACTGCAAAAAGCTTCCATTGCTTTTTTACCTTCTCGACAATTGATTGCTTTAAGTGAACCGGGTTTATAATAAATACCAGAATGTAAGACACCTGAATTATGTCCGGTTTGGTGAAGTGCTGGCTGAATTTCTTTTTCCAAAATAATACTGCGCAATCTTGGAAATCGTTGCATCAATTGATGAGCAGTCGCCAAACCAATGATACCACCTCCAATAATCGCTACATCTGTTTTATGCATAGTATATAAGGTTTATCGTTAAATATAATAGGTCTGTTTATTGGTCATTCACTGGTGAATGCATTTTATTAAAAGGCAAGCATTAATCACTAATCGAGATTTTCTTGGCCTTTAACTCAACGACGACCATGTATTTACTTATAAATTGATAAGGGTTTATAGTTTTGTTACATCAAGTGACACTAAGGACTTGATTTTCCTGCGGTTTATCCTAAAGAAATCACCATTAATGTAATTAGGCTAATAACTCTTTTGAAAAAATAGGTTAAAGTTATCACGCAAAAAGACGTGTTAGAATAATCTGGATTGTGCATAATTATATTGTACCCTTATCGAAATTAGTACTTAGATGAGAAAGTTAAACACCGTTAATTATACGGATATATTAGATGCTATTCGTTTGGGCTGTCAAACGATGGGTAATGTATTTAATGCGGATGATAATAATATCCCATTTTTTGGAGTTGAAGTTTTACCTCGTGCGAAGATGTATTTTAACGCTCACTATACTGAAGCGCACGTTCCTGGTCGTCACTTGAATGCACTTTTAAATGCAAGATCTATTATGGATGTTGATGTTGATGAACAAACGATTAAAAATCATGCAAATGCCGCTTTTTTTTCCTACAGTGGTCCTCTCCCTTTACCTCTTAATCGGGACAGGATTGACGGTCCTCTTCTAAATTTTCTTCCTCATAATCTTCGAGAAGGATTCCATGCTCTATATGCTTTGGCCTATTATCGGAATGATGATCACGCGCTCAAATTAGCTGAGAATAATATTAGTGTTATCTGCAATTTATGGAACCCAGATAAGGGGTGGGATTATGAGTATTTAGAAGGTAAACTAGGTCTCAATGTGATGAAAAATGAAACCTTTATTACTGGACTCGCTAGATCGATAGGTCCTCTGGTTAAATTTTACCGTGCTTTGGGAATGGAGTCTGCTATAGAATTAGCGATCGTACTAAAAGAAAAAGTAATAAATGAATATTTTAAAGAAGAGGGAAAATATGACCCAAAAATTTTTGGGTCACACACGCACTCAACAACCTGTGTAATGTCATCTTTAGCCCAATTAGCTGATGTGACTTCAGACTCTCAACTCATGGAAAGAGTTCGTGCATTCTATGACCATGGACTCTGGTCAATTCGTGATGCTCTTGGGTGGGTAATTGAAAATAGCAATATCAATTCTGACCGGGGTGAAATCAACAATACGGGTGATATTGTTGAAACCGCACTCATCTTGGGGCATCATGGATATCCTCAATACTATGAAGATGCTGAATGTATGTTACGTGGTCATCTTCTTCCATCCCAGTTACGAGATATTTCATTTATCGAAAAACCGGATAATACAGAAAATGAAGATGGAAAACGAGAAATCGCTCGAAGAATACGCGGAGCTTTTGGTTTTCCTGCTCCTTATGGTCATCAGCCCATTGATTGTAATTTCGTTAAATTTAATCTGGATATTGTTGGTGGTGGCGTTGACTCTTTATGCGAAGCTTATCGGGGAATTGTGCGATCTGATAAAGAAGCTCATAGGGTAAATATGCTCTTTGATTATGAGAACGGTAATGTGGCTATAGAGTCACCCTACAACCATGACCACCTTCGAATAAAAATTAAGCAACCTGGATCCTTATTCGTTCGAATGCCCTCATGGGTAGATCAAAATCTAGTAAAGGTTGA
Organism: Verrucomicrobia bacterium Opi.OSU.00C; assembly: GCA_002922725.1. Lineage (GTDB taxonomy): Bacteria > Verrucomicrobiota > Verrucomicrobiia > Opitutales > PNEW01 > PNEW01. The sequence continues at coordinate 2,878 of PNEW01000072.1, forward strand.
TGGATATATGGATTCTTCTCAAATCAATAATGGTTATTTGAAAATCCATCGCCCTCGGGTAAATGATTGGATAAAGATAAAATTTAATCTCCCACAAAGAGAATTGGTGTTAGAGCACGCGTGTAGAAATATACATGTTCGGTTGCGTGGAGATGCTGTTGTTGCAATGGAAAATTTTGGTGCTGAACTTACTTTTTTTAATCCTTATTGAAATTCAGTTAACTTGTAATATATTGTATTCAGTTCACCAATCGCTTGGTATAAAGGTCAAATACTATAACCCCTAAAGAAGATGATTAGAAATTATTCAATTTAGGTTTGAAAACCTGAGAGACTAATTTGGTATAAGTAATGGTTTTAATTGTTTCAAAATTTCAGTTTTATTTATTTAACAATTTATTTAATTAATAAATTAGAGAATTAAAATTTAATTAAGCTTTCCTCAGGATCGGATGTGAATGAAATGGTAGTTTAAGGTTTACTTAAAACATACATTTTATTGATTCTATTTTATCCTTAAAAACAAAATGAAAATTCCACGAACTCAACGAAAATCCAATTGTATTTCGACACACAATTATTCTTTTAAAGAAATAGAAAAAAAAATTGCTTCTGTTCATTGGTATCATAAATTTGAACTTGCCCCAAATATCATTACACCTGGCATTGTTCCCTTCGATGCGGTAAAGATACTGGATATGATACCGATAAAAGACTTAGCGGGGAAACGAATTATTGATATTGGGGCTTGGGATGGGCCTCTTTCATTTGAACTCGAAAGACGTGGGGCATCAGTGATTGCCGTAGATATTCAAGATCCTGAGGTGACAGGTTTTAATATAGCAAAAGAGATACTTCATTCTGAAGTGGAATATATTCAAGGTAGTGTTTATGATCTTAGTAACCTGACGCACGGTTCATTTGATATAGTGTTTTTTTTCGGTGTATATTATCATTTAAAAAATCCATTACTGGCATTTGAAGAGATTAGGAAATTGTTGAATTCACAGTCTCGGCTTTTTTTTGAAGGAGAATGTCTTTTACACTATGTGGAGGATATAGAGGGAAAATCACAGAAGGATGTAGATGTTGAGTCTCTGGGGCAATCTTCGTTACCTATTTCTATTTTTTACCCCGGTAGATATAAAAACACATCGAATTGGGTTGTACCGAATTTAAGTTGTATACGTTCCTGGCTCCAGGCTGCAGGTCTTGAGCTAGAAATACATTATTTAGATAATGATCCGGCAGCATTACCGTATCCTAAGCAAAGGGTTTCGGGCATAGCTAAAATTGCTGGACAACCGATAATTGAAGAACACCCGATTATCAAGATGAGCTCTCTTGATAAAGACTAATTACTATTTTATATTAACTCTGTTATACTCTTAAGCTTGCTTAAAACGATAACAATTTTCCTATAGCACGACATACCATTTATAGTGACTTCTCAATATCGAATAGTTAGGAATAATTGATTTAACAAGGTAGGTGCTATTATTACAATTTCCCAATAGATGAAATGTGGCATGGACCTATTATTAAAAGTCGTAAATGTGTGTGGCCCTAATGGGATTAGGGTGTCCAATAAAATGAAGAATGAATATAGTTTATGACTTGATTTACCACTAATATTAGTAGTTGGGTTTCTCGTGTTTTGTGTTGCAAAGGTTTGGACTTAATTAGAGGGTGGCGTCATGTCTAAAAAGACACATTCTACATGGGGAGGGCGATTTTCTAAAAAACCAGCGGAGCTTATGGTGCGGTTTAGTGAGTCTGTGTCCTTTGATCAAAGGTTGGCACCTTACGATATATTTTGCAGTAAGGCACACGCTGCGATGTTATGTAAAATTGGTATTCTTAAAAAAAGTGAACGAGATGCGATTCATAAGGGGCTAGATGCAATTGCATTAAGGGTAAAAAAAGGCCAATTAAAATGGAGTACTAAATTGGAAGATGTCCATATGAATATTGAGGCAGCTTTATTGAAGTATACACCTGCGGCAGCTAAACTGCAAACGGCACGAAGTAGGAACGACCAAGTAGTGACCGATATGCGATTATTTTTCAAAGACATATGTAAAGATATTATCACGGTATTAACCAAATTACAGGTTGGACTGCTACAGCTTGCAAAAGTAAACCAGGATATTTGCATACCAGCTTATACTCACTTGCAACGTGCACAACCTATATCATTAGCGCACCAATTGTTAGCTTATATAGAAATGTTTAACCGTGACCACATGCGATTAAAAATCGTCATAGACCATGCCAATGTTTGTCCACTTGGATCTGGTGCAGTGGCAGGAACGACATTACCAATTGACCGTGAATTTGTTGCGAAATATCTCGATTTTGTTGATACGAAGGGACGACCTCAACTTACTCAAAACAGCGTAGATGCAGTAGCCGATCGGGATCTATATATTGAATTTGTTACCGCCTGTGCACTTTGTGGCACCCACCTATCGCGTATAGCTGAAGATTTTATTCTATGGAACAGTACAGAATTTAATTATGTGATGTTACCTGATTCTTTTACAACAGGATCTAGTTTAATGCCACATAAGAAAAATCCAGATTCACTTGAGCTTATCCGTGGAAAATCAGCACGAATTCAGGGCCAACTACAAATTCTTTTGACACTTGTAAAGGGATTGCCGTTCTCTTATAACCGTGATTTACAAGAGGATAAGCGACCAGTATTTGATGCTTGCGATGAAATACTGATATCACTTCAGGTAATGGAAAAGACACTGACTAAGATTAAGGTTAACCGTGACGTATGTGCTATCGCTGTAGCTGATGTAAATCTACTGGCGACAGATTTAGTCGATTTCCTGGTTGAAAAGGGTGCCCCTTTTCGTGAAGCACATCGTGCCGTTGGTCGGCTAGTAGCCCTAGCTGAAAAAGAGGGAGTAATGATAAATGAGTTGAAAACAATACATACCCGTCGAATACATAAACTTTTAGATGGAGATTGGAAAAATGTCTTTAATACGGAGTATGCTTTGAATAAACGCGATAAAATTGGTATGCCAGGACCGCGTCAAGTAAGGCGTCAAATTAACCGTTGGAACAAAAAGCTCGGTGCACATTAAAGAAATTAAAGATTTGCCATGATTTAATATTAAAACAAAAAACCCGATCTCAAAAAAAAGATCGGGTTTTTTGTAAGATAGAAAGTAACTTTAACTAAGCGTAGATTGATGAAAGCAATACCAATCATCAAGATTATTTAAATTGACGGCATCCTTTATACTACCGTCGTCAGCAATATCAGAATCACTGCAGATAGCTGCGCGTGTTTCGTCATCATGGATGTAACCGCTGATAGCGTCATTTAATTCTTTAACTGCAGCGGCATCCAGTGAACCACCTTTTTTTTCAAGGATCCATTTTTCCATCTGACAATATGTTGGTTTGCTATCTTTAATATACCCAAGGAACTCGTCCTTATTCAGACCAAGCCCGTCCAGGACCATAGAATCGAAACCGGCACCTACTGCCGGATAATCATCTGCCAACTGACCCGTGGCATCGAGCGAAGTTTTTAACCATAAACGTGGGAGATGTAGTACTCCAAGAGGGCCGGATTCTCCAGAACTGATAAGAGGAACGATTTTCGCCATTTTTATATATCTTTCTTAAGTTGAGTTTTTGTTAGATTGAGAAAAAGACATAGAATTCAAAGTATTCCCCACACTAGGTCAATAGAATACTATCAAGGATAGTCTAAATGGATCTGCCAATTTTATCCATCCATGAAGAGTAAAGCTTATAATTTAGCAACGAGTGTGACAGGGTCAAATTCCACTTCTAGACATTGAGAACCTACACACAATTGATATCCATCCGGTTGTTCTGAATCATCAGTAAATAAAAGGAATAAACGTCGCCAAGGTTTTTTGGCTAAATTTTGTTGGAGAACATCAAGGTTTTTAATGCCTTTGATTTTGATAACGGCTATACCCACAGCATCGCTAGTTAAACCCGCCATGGCATGAGGTATAGCATTGGGGGCTTTCTGTACAAAATTGGAGTAAGCTTTACGAAGCGTGTCTAATTTTTCACGGTACTTAGATTTGCCAGTAATGGCATAAAGACTACCTAAAATATGGATAAGAGATGAATTTCCTGCAGGGATAGCATTGTCCCACCATTCTTTTTTACGGTTAATAAGCTTTTCATGGTCATCGCTTGTAAAATAAAAACCGAACTGTCCCGAAGGATCTGAGAAATGAGCAAAAATCGTGTCAACTATAGTTATTGTGCGTTGAATAAATAGGGCTGATGCCCCCTGTTCTAACCAATCTATCTTTGAGGCTAAAGTCAAAAGGGCTTCTGCATAAAAAGCGTAGTCGTCGAGATAAGCATTAATTCCTGGGATATTATCTGCATAACACAGGGAATGGAGACGATGGCCATCAAACAGCTGGGTTTCCCATATCCAGTTTGCTGCCAGCTTTGCATATTCGAGCCAATCTTTTCGCCCAAATGTAAAAGCAGCTTCAGCCATCCCACGAATTACAAGGCTGTTCCATGCCACTAATTGTTTTGTGTCTTTAGCTGGAGGAACACGCATTAAGCGTTTTTGAAGTAACTTATCGCGTAACGAGGATATATTTTGACGGCTTTTAAAGTTGGTTGTCGATAAAGCAGGGTTGGAAGTATGATGCTCAAAATTACCTTTTTCCGTTATACCATAAGTATCGCAAAATTCTTTCCCTTTATTTCGACCAAGAATAGATTCGATCTCGGCTGGGGTCCATACATAGTATTTACCTTCTTCTCCTTCGCTATCTGCATCAATAGAAGAATAGAAACCTCCATTAGGTGCGAGCATTTCGCGAAATATCCAATTTACGGTTTCTTCCACTACAGCCTTAAATAATGGTTGATGGTAACGCATCCAGCCTTTAGTGTATATGTCTAGAAGAAGACCGTTATCGTAGAGCATCTTTTCGAAGTGTGGAATAAGCCAAAATCTATCGACACTGTAACGCGCAAACCCACCACCTATTTGATCAAATAGACCTC
>PNEW01000073.1 GCA_002922725.1 Verrucomicrobia bacterium Opi.OSU.00C
CCACTGGTAGGTTAGATCATCTCCTGTTGCCTCAACACTTAGGGTTGCTGTATGTCCCGATGTTACGGACTGACTTACCGGTTGCGTCGTGATCTCTGGCGCTGGGACTGCCGGGGTTGTTGGGGTATCTTCGAAGCCCGGAGTACCGATCGGGGTGAAACCAAAATCGGCGAGACCAGTTAGGCTGAACGATGGATTTACATTCTCCTTATCGCTTAAAGTCATTTTGGCAATGCCGCCCACGGCTCCCAATTCACTGGCAATTAATTTATAATTAAGAGGAAGGGATTCTTCTCGAATGTCCGCCGGGAAATCTTCGAGCGTAATGAGTAAGTTATCTTCCGTGTCAAATACCTCAATAGTACCGTCACTTTGGCCTTGTGTTGCTGTGTTCTGTGTCGCGGTGGCATAAAATTGAACCCGCGCTGCCGGGGTTTCAAAAGTGATCGTTGAGGTTTCACCATTTAACACTCTCCAGAGGTTGCATGTTCGGCGTTGATTTCCCAATTCACCTACTCTTACAAAGCCATCAGTAAACGTAGCGGCAAAAGGAGATGATCCAACAGTAATTTCTTGTTCTGCTTCGTTGAATTCACAAAATGTAGTATACACGGTATTATTCCTTGGCTCATCTGAAAGGGTAAAACCAAGATCATCGATGACTAATTTTCCCGTGACATTAAAGAACTTAATTTCAGCTATACCATCATAGTAGGCGATAAAGCCTAAAGCCCTAAAATCTGGTCTGACAGCGACGAACCTTTGCACAGAAGGATTGCTATCAGGGTTGATAATGGTCGGTAAGCCAGTTACTACATACTGCGGTAATAAGGATATATAATTTTCATGTAAGATTAATTGCCAACCTCGGGCCTCGATCTTACCCGCGCCCGTGTTTTCGGCCACGTAGAATTCGATTTCTTCAATCCCCCTTTCATAGACGATCTTCCCTTCTTCACCAGGCCCCAGAGTTATCGCTTTAGTTCCTGAGTGTAAGAGAGCAGGATCATCGAGAGTTTCCACCGTAAACCCTATAAAACGCATCTGGTTAGGCGGGACACCAAGGGTAAAATCTCCTGAACCTTCAGCATCTTCAAAATCTAAAAATACTTCCTGGTCTTGCGGCAGGGCTAATAGAAGAACTTGGGATAAGACTAATACAATGAAGAATAAGGGCGATTTTTTTAGAATCATGGTGAGCTATTTAATAGGCTGAACCTCAAAAGGGAGGGCTTTTATAAAAAAATCAAGACAGGACGTCAAATATTAAATCGTATTTAAAAACCTATAAGATTAAGCATACAAACTTATATACTCATCAAATAAATCACCAAAATTTATCTAGAAAAACAAGCGATATACTTTGCAAGGACAATGCCCATTCTTACCCTTTTATCCCATTACCCTGTAAACGGCGGAGGTGAAAAAGGAAATACCCCTTTAAAGATTACTCAATGGTTAACTCTTCAGTAGTAACAGTGATAGGATCACCATCCTCATTGGCAAAGGTAGCGGCAATGCTCAGTGTGGGCTGAGCAGTATGGTCAGACTTAAAGTTATTCTGACTAATCAAAGTCAAATATATCTTATCTATATTATCTAGACAGTAATTATAATATGAATTAATATTTGGCCTATATGATGAAATGGCTCACTCAACTCATTATATTTGTTATCACCATACTATATTTTACTGGGTGTAATGAAAATGAACCCTCAGGGGCAGAAGCTATCTCATGGGACAACCTTCCTGAACTACCAATTACCGAGGGGCTGAGTGGTGCTTTTGCTGGAATCAGCAATGGTGCGCTGATTATCGCAGGGGGTGTGAATTATGAATCGGAGAATAATAGCAAAGTCTGGCATGATACAATTTATATTCTCGCCGATGAAAACAAGACCTCATGGTTATCCAATTTTAGACTTAATCAACCTCTCGCCCATGGTGCATCTGTAAGCGATGGGAAAAACTTAATTTTGATTGGTGGAAACAATGCTGATGGGAACAAGAATACCGTGATTAAATTAACCTGGGATTTGAAATCTCAGGCTATTTTCAAGAAAGCACTACCATCACTTCCAGAACCATTATCACAGACGGATGCTTCAATAATCGAAAATATATTATACGTAGCTGGAGGTCAAACAAGTAACAATGCAACGATTTTAAAAAAAGTATTTTTGTCACTTAATTTAGACAATCCCGAAAGGGGATGGACAAATTTGAATCCTTGGGAAGGGCCCGCTAGAAAGAATGCTATTTTAATTAGTCAGAATATTGGACACAACAAATTTCTTTTTCTTATTGGAGGAGAAACTCTAGTTAAAGATAATTCGGGTAAGTTTCATCTTGTGGCCTTAAATGACTGTTACCGTTACACCTTACGTAACAGTGAATGGGAACAAATTGCCGACATTCCATATCCAATTGCGGCCTCACCAGCCATTAGTTATGGGCAATCACATATTCTTCTCTTTGGAAAATCCAAGTTAAAGCTATTAAAAGAAACTGATACAATAGAAAGAACTCAAGGTACAGAATTTTCCGTTCCATTACTCGGCTATCAAACCATCACGAACAAATGGGTAATTGAAGGTAAAATATCCTTTAATCTGACAAATGCCGAAGCGGTCAGATGGAAGAATGGGATCGTTATCATAGGAGGAGAGACTGATTCTGGAAAAAGCACCTCAAAAATTCAACTCATGTCTCACAATGTAGGCGCCAATGCATCTTTTGGGCTTATCAATTATACATTTCTCATCATCTACATGGTAGCTCTCATTTACATGGGGATCTATTTTTCCAAGCGAGAGAAGGGTACTGAAGACTATTTTCTTGCAGGTCGACGGATTCCATGGTGGGCGGCAGGTTTAAGTGTTCTAGGTACTTTTCTGAGTGCGCTCACCTATATCGCAACTCCAGGTATGGTTTATTCCATGGATTGGTTTATGTATCCTACAATAGTTGGGCTATTGATTTGCCCTATTATTATAATTTACTTTTACCTTCCAGTATTCAGAAGACTTAATATCACAACCGCTTTTGAATATCTTGAGCTAAGATTTAATTTACCTGTTCGCTTGTACGGTAGTGCACAGTTTCTATTATTTCATCTAGCATCGTTTCATAATCATCCCAAGTGGTGGGGAATTCCTTAATAAGATCCTTTCGATAGAAAATAAAGGGGCTTAAGATTCGTATAGGCAAACCCACCCTGGTATCGGGATGACGAGGCATTCCACTATCAAACCTATACACCGGTTTGAGAAATCCCTTCATGTCATAATCAAACTTCTCAATGAGCGAATTGAGAGGCAACAAATGCGGCTCAATCTGGAAAGCAAATTCACGGTTCTGACAAAAGATATCAAATTGGGGATCCTCTGAAAAGACATCCGCTTCTAATAGAGGCTCTAAATAATACCATCCATGAGGATTTGGGGGAGAAACGATTTCAATAGTAGCTCCCGTTTCAGCCTCGAATTCTCGCGCAAATGCTTTGAGGGCTAACTTGTAAGAGTCGTCCGAGCTAAGTATCGTCATGTGGACGTTCTCGTATTTTCTGTTTGTGCTTTTCATTGATCCTCTCTCCATTAACACATGCTCGGTATTTGCCTGGCCCTTATGTATACAATTCTATTTACTAAATCAAGATTGACTGACGATTCACCTCCGCCGTTTACAGGGTAATGCAGATGCTCTATGCCCCATTTGCGCGGTTTTGTATTCTTTTCCATCAAAATGTAATCCCAATGCCGATATTAAATTCATGACCACGCGAGTTGGAAATGTTGCTGGTAGTCTCATACAGCGGATATTTATACTCGCTGCGAAACATGATGTTGTCCTTATACAGCACCACTATTGGGCCGGTTTGAATGCGCGAACCGCCAGTTGCTGTGGTTAACGTTGCTATATTCGGGTCATTATTATAACGGGCGGTGACATCCCACATCACAAATATGCCGGTGTTGGTGTCATTGTTATGATAGGGGTGATAGCCGAAATTGAGGTCAAGTCCGTATTCATTGCCTTCACGCATACCGCGCTCGCCCTCAGTGTTGATCCATGTAAACAGATAAACCAGCGTGTACCATTTGACCGACTCATAGCTATGCGAGACACTTAGTCCTAAATCCGTGGAACCATCACTGATTGGAAAATCACCGGATGAACTACCAGTTGGCAAACGCAATGAAGGTGTAAATCCAAAATTCTGTGTTATGTTGCCTTGATTCGTGTAATACTTAAGCGGCAACCCCACAATTAAATCACCAAGTCCTTGATTATCTTGTTTCACGCCAACACCGCCAATATTCTTGGTGTGACTCTGATTCACATTGGGTAATTTGAAAGTTACACGTTTAGCGCGATCAAAATTGTACACACCTTCCAGCCATGTTTTATGGACATAGCGTTTTAAGTCGAGTGGATTGGCAATTTCACTATCACTATTCATTAATGTGTCTGAACCATAGGATTCATGTCGGATCTGAAACCCATAGCCATCTTCCCAGCGTGGCGCCATACCCATCACCGGTGGATAAGCGTTGGCGGCTTGCGCTGTCATACACAGGCAAAATATCGTTAGTAAGTAGCGGTGCATAATTCACCATCCGCATTATAGATCGTGATTGCGCCATTCTTTCCGATGATTGTAACATTGATCGGCTCATACCCACCGGATTTTATGGCTTCATAGGCTGCTTTTACATTCAGCTTTGCATCGGGTTTCAGTGCTATCGTTACTTTCTGCTTCTCAATTTCGACATGAACGCCTTTTTTATATTTAGACGGATCAATGGAGGGCAATTGGAACAGTTTCTTCTGCAGACCCACGGAACAAAATGAGCAAACAATTCCGTGAACTTTAAATATGGCTTCATTAGCGGCAGGTGTTTGCTTATGGTTCTGCGCATTACTCAGACTTGCAAAAAGAAACACGCAAATAATTAAACTTAGACGAAATGCATCTTTCATGATATACTTTTAATATATGACTAACTATTTAAACAGTTAAGACAACTTTAGTTTAGTATAATATATATTACATTATAATATATAATATGAAAATATGTTTTTTCATTACTTATTCTTTATAAATTAGGAGTTGCAAATGAGTTTACTAAAAAGGCTTCAGAAAAAAGGTTCTACGGGAAGTATAGCGAGATGGGCGTTTAAATATTACGAAATGACAAAGTCCCAAAATCCTCATTTAACCGAGGCAGAAATTTGCAAGATGTTATGGGATTAGCATAAGGGATAACTTACAGATCAATGACGAAAAATCATCAACCGAGTTATAATATTTATTTTGAACGGGATAATATCCCCAATGCACTCACCTGTATGAATACTTACGGTTATTGCGTCATCCGCGGCATGATTAACCAAGAGATGGTCGAAGCATTGAAGGATTCGATTGACGAAACTCTCGATCCGAAGCGAGATATGCCCGAGAACTCCAACCGCTATCATTTAGCATTTGCCGAAGTCAGCAAACCACTACGGAAACTGGTAGAACACGCCCCCTACATGAACTTTATGCATCAATTACTCGGATCAAAGAACTTATGTCTCCATCGTTCGGCCACTATTTTGAGAACTGCCGGTGAACCTATCGGCACGTGGCATACGGATAGTCGCGCTCACGTTAAAATACCCAAGATTGCCAGTGATCTCCTTAACTGCCATGGATTACCAAGTGGTGCCTGGTTTTATCTTAATGGCAGCCATCCCGATTCCAGTGGGATCGCGGTGATAGAAAACTCGCATGCCCCCAACTGGGAGGGCCCTGAAGGATTTAAACTTACTTCCGACCAACGTAGCTTTCATCCCATCGGAGAAGCCGATGATGTTGTTTATAAAAGCATCGATGTTCCCGGCTGTATCGCGGTCATCGCTGACCCGGGTGATCTCATTTGCTTTGCCGATAGGACCTACCATACGAATATGGCCACGCATGAACGACGCTATTCCTGCGCTATCATGTTTCGTCCGAAGTCGATTAAAATTGATGAATGGCCATTACCTTCATCCGCTCAAAAAATGATTGCAGAAATGCCAGAACATTTGAAGGGCTATACCGAGGGCTATACTGGATATGATGAAAAATGGAGAGCAGATACATGAATACCTAATTACATGACCATTCTTACCCCTTTTTAATCTCCACCGTATACAAGGTAATGAATTATCCATTAAGAGGGATGTGTATTTTACATACCCCTCGCCCGCTTTTAAATTGTATCAAAAATGTATTAGTTTCATTACCTATACTTACCTCTTCTTACTGCTTGATCCCTTTTTCTAAAATTAAAGATTCAATTGATGGGTATCAACACAATGTCTGGTCCGTTTCTGATTTTTGTATAAGTGGGAACCAAACTGGCGCTCTTGGCGTGCCGTAGTCCTACTGCAACAAACTAACCATCCTCCCCCGTCTTAACTTGCTTGATTGACATCCCCACTCTGCGTTCCTGAGTCGCCTGTGTAAAGGGATTAAGACTCGCCCTGGATACGGGTTAAGGAGGAAGATTTACGATAAATAAAAACTTTCTTATCACTTGCCGTGTACTCGAGACAGTTAATAAAGATTTATCTGTATTTCCTAATTCAGCTGTAACCTGTATAGTAATTTAATCTCGTCTTCCTAGCTATTACTTTCACTGCATCATATACATCAATCCTAAAATCATTAACACCCGGTAACTCTCTCACTTAAAAATTGGTACGAAAAACGGGGTCTGATCAACTAATGAGCGGGATCAATAATTCTGATTACTACTATTCAGTCTTTTTTGGGAAATGCAGTACGGTAGGTTAAACCCTCTAGAGATTTTCCCTTATCGGGAATCATTATACTAGCAAGGTATCCACCGATGACACAAACGACTATACCTATAAAGGCATAAAGAATAAAGTGAATCGGGGTATATGTTTTAACAAAATACAAAGCTATGACACTGACAATAGCACCAATCAATACTCCATTAGCTTTTGCTCGACGGGTAAAAATACCAAGTATAAATAGTCCAGCTAGGCCACTACTTAATAGACCAACAGTCGAAGAGAAAAATAATTGAGCGGATTGAACATCTACTGTGACTATATAGAGAGCAAAGACAGTGGCAGTAAGGCCAGTTAGCAAGGTAAATGCTCGGGCAATATTTAAATAAGTATGTTCGGGCTTATTAGGTTTAAAACGACGATAAAAATCAGTAACAAATGATGTAGCCATTGAGTTCATTCCGCTATCTAAACTTGACATCGCAGCAGAAAATATAGCTGCAATAAGAAAACCAGCTATGCCTACAGGTAGTTTTTGAGCAACAAAAAGGGGAAAAATAGCATCATTTTGCATTCCTAGATTTAACATATCTGGGTGACTTTTGTAATAAGCATAAAGAGCCGTTCCCATTGTAAAAAATAATAATCCCGAGGGTATCGCTATCGCTACGTTTAGCCAAAGACCTTTTGCGGCCGAACTCTCATCCTTTGTGGTAAGATATCTTTGTATCTGGGCTTGATCGGCCGAATATTGAATGAAATTCCCACATCCGCCACCGATGATTACTACCCATAAAGTAGGATAAGTCATGTTCCAGTCCCAATAAATTGATCGAAATTTGTTATCGGCCATCCCTATATCGATAAATCCCATCACACCTCCATCAATATGAAAAACTATAATAAAAAGACATAAAGCGATGCCAAGAAAGAAGATGAAGACTTGTATTACATCGGTCCATACGACAGCTTCGATTCCTCCCAGGACAGTGTAAAAAGTACTGAGTAATCCCATTGAAAGGATACACACATAGATATTGATCCCGGTGATCGTAGATAGAACGATTGCAGGTAGATAGAGAATAATACTGATGCGAGCTAGTTGAAATAATAGAAACTGTGCACTACCGTACAAGCGAACAGGTAAATTAAATC
>PNEW01000074.1 GCA_002922725.1 Verrucomicrobia bacterium Opi.OSU.00C
ACCATAATACAAACCCATAGATGCTTTATTGATTAAACTTGCATAGATCAGCCATGGCCCCATCATCCATCCCAAGTTAGTGGGCCATGCAACTCTATCGCCTTCATGAATGTCATGGTGAAGATAAGCATCAACTGCACTTTTAATAGGTGTAGTCTGTGTCCATGGAATCGCTTTTGGATCTCCTGTTGTCCCTGATGAAAAAAGTATATTGATATGATCGTCTGGCGAACGAGATACCGATTCAAATTGAAGTTTATCACTTAAAAACTCGGCCCATTCTAAATCTCCATCACGTAGTTTGATCTCCTTACTATTTTTAATACTGATGACAATTGTCTTGGGACCATCAGCTGCTACAATTTTATCATACGAAGGTAGTTTTTTATCATCGCGTAAAATATAGTCTTGGGTAAAAACTCCTATGCAATTTGCGATATTAAGCCGCAGCGCGATTGCATCTGGTGCATAACTGTCAGCAATAGAAACGGCAACACATCCAGCTTTTATAATACCCAAGTAAATTGCCACACACTCAGTAGTCATTTGCATACAGATGGCAATCGTATCACCTGGGACAAAACCGGCATCTGAAATTCCGTTAGCCACACGATTGGTCAATGTTTTAAGTTCACCATAGGTAGTCGTAATAATATTTTTATTTTCTTGTTGAGCGATTATAGCGATAAGATTGTCAGATGCCTGAAAACAGCTATCAACAATATTGAATTGTGCCCCGGTTAACCAGCATGGTGCCTCTGAAGGTGAAGATAAGTTGAGCGTTTCCGTTGGAGGGGCTATAAATTGAATATTTAATCTATTGATCATTAATTCCCAGAATGATTCACGGTTTTGAATAGACCATTGGAAGAAGTCATCATAAGACTTAATATTTAACTCCTTCATTACCGATATGATGTTTGTTGAATTTATTATCTCTTCGGTTGGTATCCATGCTGGGGGGGGGGGGGCAATAGAGTAATCCCAATTACTAAAGACATAATTGAATAAAAAAAGATGTAACTCAAAAGGATGATCTGGAGTAAGTATTTCTTTCGAAATTACTTGCCATAGTTTATCCAAGGTGAGGGAAGGAGTAAGTTCATTAATTCTTTTGATTAATGTTAACGCGTTGGATGGGGCTACCCCAAATTCGACTATTTGATTAACAGTTAGGTTCATTTAAGTTTCAATTTTTCAAACGACTTAACTCATGGATTTAGTAATATAATAAAAACTTTCCTCAATTACATGATTTGTTCGTTTTCTATAGGTTAATAAAAGCTCTAATGTGACAAAATATATTTCAAATAATTATTTATCTAGACTCCACACCCTGGCTAATGACTTTGTCTTACATTTCATTCACCATGATAGTTGTTAGTAGGAGAGGTCAATGGCTTAAATTAATTTTAATTCTACTGTTGTTACAATATTGACTATCAATTTCATGGAATTACTAATTAAATAATGTTAAATGTTCAGAAAGCTGATTTAAAATCATTTAAGGAGCAGGGTTTTATGCTGATCAGGGGTGTATTGGACCCAGAAGATGATATCAAACCTGTAGAGGAGGAGTACTCAACCTTCCTCAATTCAATTATTGAAAAGCTGTATATTTCAGGTGAATTGGCTTCTACCTACAAAGAGCTGCCTTTCCTTGAGCGATTTTGTAAACTCCTATTTAAGGGGTTAGTTTCAATCCGTCAGTTAGATATCACGCTTCCACCAAATTATTCTGAAGATGCACCTATATATCTTGGGCCAACCGTTTTTCACCGCGTCCTGCGTAATCCACGAATTTTGGAAATAATTGAATTACTGATTGGCCCGGAAATTTATTGCAACGCTGTTCAGCATACTCGTATTAAACCACGAGAGAGAGAGATCCCTGAAGATATGTTAAATAACCTGATTGCGACCACTAACTGGCATCAGGATCTTGGTGTTCTTGACCCCGAAGCCGACGATACAGAAATTATTTCCGTTTGGGTGGCAATGACAGATGTGAATGAAAACAACGGTTGCCTAGTAATTATTCCTGGAAGTCATAAACAGAAGTTAGTTCAGCATTGCCAACCAGTTCACATTCCCGATGATAAGTTATTACTTGGTGAGTCATTACCAGTAGTAATGAAAGCAGGGGATGCTTTGTTTTTTCAAAAGACATTAATGCATTCTTCTAAACCGAATACTAGCGATTCGATACGCTGGAGTTTCGACTTGCGCTATAACCTATTGGGTAAACCCAATGGACGTTCATGGTTACCTGGATTTGTCGCTCACAGCGTTGCAAGTCCTCAAAATGTATTAACCTCTGCGGAAGAGTGGGCGCAAAATTGGCGGGAAGCACATGCTCGGTTATTAAAAAATGGTGATTCAAAGAAACCACACAATCGTTGGCATGCCAATGACCCTGCCTGCGCATGATACAGTGGTAATGAATATAACCGAATAAAGAAAAGAACTTACAACGTTAAAGCAAAATTTAAATCAATCTTTTTCATTGAGAATCAAATGAAAAGTATATACCTCATATTTTCCACATACATTATTCATGTGAACCTGGTGAGGCAATTCAGCAGCACCAGTGTCGAATGAGTTTAGAGTAAATTTTTGTACCCTTTTCTAGCTGATCGAGATCGATCCATTCATCATGTGTGTGTGCCTGCGCTATATCGCCAGGTCCGAATACAATAATTTTCTTCATTGCCGATAACATTGTTCCATCAGTACCATAAGAGACAGTTCGCGGCGTTGTTTTCCCAGTAAGCTGCAGGACTTCTTTAACAAATTCGGATTTAGGGTCGACGTAAAGAGAATTGGCCTGTGAGCGTAGGTCGAATTCAATACCATTTTTCTCGGCTGCTTTACGTGCTCTTTCAATGAGAATCTCAGCGTTTTGACCTGGCATCGGACGAAAATAGACAGTACATACACTTTGAGGAGGTGTAATATTAATTGCTTTTGTGTTATCATTAATACCGATATTCCAGCTCAAGGTGGGGGGGGCAAACTCATCATTATGCCAAGAGGGATCATTTTCAGTCTCATCGTGAATCTTTTTCATTTCAGTGAGAAAAGGGATTATCGCTAGATTTGCATTAATCCCTTCGCGTGTGCTTGAATGAGCCGCCTTTCCTTTAGACGTGGCAACAAATCCATAAGTGCCTTTGTGTGCATAAACGACTTCAAGCATCGTCGGTTCACCAATGATACCATGGCTCTCACCATCGACCATTTCACGATAGTATTTTGAATTTTGTGCTACATATTTAGCACCTCCATAACCTATTTCTTCATCAGCGGTGCAGGTTATATAAATGGGTTTCTTTAATTCTGCTTCAGAGACCTGTTCCACTGCTGCCATCATACAGGCAATAGATCCTTTCATGTCACAACTGCCACGACCGTAAAGCTTGTTCTCTTTTATTATCGGGCTAAAAGCTCCATGTTCTTTTGTGAACCAAGGATCCGCAGGTACGACATCGGTATGGCCAAAATAGGCCATACCTCCGTAACCTTCACCTTTTTTACCGATAATATTAACTTTCTGAACTCCATTATCATCCTCATACTCGAGGCGTTCAGTAGAAAAACCCAGCTTAGTTAATGTCTTTTGAATATAATCGCTAATAGGAATATTTGAAAAAATGCTTGTAGACTCAAATGTTATTAGATCTTGATTATATTGAAGTGAATTCATGATTTTGTAGGATTTTTTTTAAAGATAAAAATTAGGTCAAAAAATATAATTTAAAGGAGAAACTAATACTCTTTGAATCAAGTAAGTAATTTTCGATTTAAGGGGTAAATGGAATATTGCGTTCTTGTTTAACGAGAGGTCGGTTTCCGTTTTCGGTCACAACAACCGCTTGTTCTGTGTGGACAGCACCATTTGCAAGATAGAAAAGGCATGATTCTAGATTAAATACCATCCCTGTTTCGAGGACTATATCAGATGATATATCTACACAATCGTCACAAATACGTAGTCCATTGTCAGCGACTATTATTGGATATTCACGTACTTCCAGGCCGTAACTGTGGCCATGGGGAAAAGAGTTGGTAATCCCGTTATCAAGTAGTGTCTGGTTCATAGTACCATGTACTTCTGATGTTTTAACTCCAGGCTTGATCATTTCAACCGCAGCATCAACCGCAGCACGTAAAATTTGATGTCGGGCCAAGAGCTCATTTGAAGGGTTACTCATCGCTATGGTTGTCCCGGTGTCAGAAAACTGGTGATTATAATAGCATCCAAAATCTACAAAAAATACATCTTTATCAGTAAAACGGTGTTCTGTCTCAGCAGTAATACCTAACCCACAAATACTGTATATAAAATGCTCGAAATCACCACCTTCTTCGGCTACACGAGTACGAAAATTATGGACAAGATCACTCGCAAGGCTATCTGGTTTTAAAAGAGCGAAGCTATCCATAGCAGCTCGCTCACTGATTTCAGCACCACGCGTTAAACTGGCAAGATCGTCTTTGCTTTTCACCATTCGAATGAGGCGGATCAGGTTGGTACAATCTTTAATATTTGCTTTTGAAAGCCTATTTACGATTTCTGATTCAGTATCAACTGGAAGGTTCTCTTTCTCCAGACCGATCTGTGCTTCTAACAACCCTCGATCTTTTAAAATCGCATGAAGGGCATCTGTTGGTGTAGCGTGATCAGATGAATTATTATGTAGATCGTGGTAACGCTGTAAATGGGCGGGGATTTTTAATGGAGGTAATATTGAACCTTCTAATTCTGAAGCTTGGCCGTATGTATATATATCATTTACCCAGTTATCCGCTGAGTTTAATGAAAACAAAGGATTCACAACAAGAGCGGGTTTTCCATCAAGAGGGTATACCGCATAACCTTGCGCTAGCCTACTAGGGGCACCTGGTATCATCATGTAATCCTTGAACAGTGGATCAATCCAACAGTAATAATCCGTGAAATAAGTGATATTGACAAAGGATGTCGCGATGAGAACATCAAGATTATATTCGCGCATATATTCATTAGCGCGCTTTTTGTTAAAAAACATAAATTTTTATTTTATATGATTACATGTGAAGATTGAAAACTCGGATATTACTTAGTTTACACGTTGACTATCTTTTATTTCTATAGAGGGGTTTTCGAGCTCTAGTTGCTGACTGTATATTGAAGAAGGCTTGTCCTCTCCTGGAGCTGGGATACGAACAGGGATTTCGGTGAGCCGTGGCTCAATATTTATATCACCTTGGACGATTTCACCTTTAAATTGTTCAAGTACATCATTTGCCTTACCAAGTTGAATAAGTGGCCATGCATCCAATGCACAGTATTGTGCCAGCAGCAACCTTCTTGGTTTATCAGAAGTGTTAATCGCAGAACCATGTAACATACGAACATGATGAATAGAAATCCCACCAGCTTTAAGCTCAATCGGTACTGCACCTTCAGGTTTAAATTCGGAATCGGTAATAGCACCAATAAATTTTCCGTTTTGATGATGACTATATATTTTCCCTTTATGAGATCCAGGAATTACCATTAAGCATCCATTTTCTGTGTTCATATCATCGATTGCGACACCAACGGCAAGGAGATCATCATTGGTATGTGGATAAAATGCCCAGTCCTGATGCCATTGGACTGGACTACCAAGCTTATCTAATTTTAAATTAAGTTTATGCCCGTTACATCGTAGACCATAGCCAATTAATTGAGACACTATTGTGAGGATCCTTTCGTGATGGAGCGAAGCTTTATAAACCGGATGCTGTTTAAATGGGTTTTTAATACGTCGTAGCTGAGGGTTATCTTGACTATGTTCAGGTTCCAGATCGAATACATCATCTGATTCAGTAACATTACGAGATTTTTCAATAAATTCGCTCGTTACCTGGCGAAGGTCGTTAACTTCCTTATCAGACAGTACATTTTCTACTCCAAGATATCCTTTTTTGTGATAGAACTCGATTTGTTTTTCTGTTAGAGTATATTCTTCAGTAATCATGATTATTTCTTATCTTTTTATAAAACTTTGATAGTTAAATAGTATGATCTTTAGTATATTTGGAAACTAGATTATAGGATAATGTTACTACTTCAGTAGCGTCAAAGTACATATGCTGTTTTTAAAAAAAATAATAGGTTTTTATATTATTGTGAAGTTTATTTTTGGTAAATGACAATAATGATAAATTATTCTACTTATGATTCTAGGGATTGAAAGCTCCTGTGATGAGTCTGCACTGGCGCTATTTGATGAACATAGCGGGCTTGTCGGTGAATGGGTGCATTCACAAATTTCTGTTCATGAAAATTACGGAGGTATCGTCCCCGATTTAGCCAGTCGAGAACATTTAAACAAATTCCCTTTATTATTGGAGAAGATGCAATCAAAATTAGATGGTATAGATGTTAATCGTATCGCAGTAACCTGTGGGCCCGGGCTAGCCGGATGCCTGGCTATGGGATTGGCTTTTGCTAAAAGTTTAGCCTTAGTATGGCAGGTTTCATTAGTAGGGGTTAATCATCTGCGAGGTCATGCCTATTCGCCATTTATATCTTTACATAAAAGTGATCCTTCTAAATTTGATATGAATCTCCAAGGTTACCTTCCTCATCTTGGCCTCATTGTCTCAGGCGGTAATACAATTCTCTTTAGGTTAAACAAAGACTATTCTATGGATATTCTTGCACAGACAGTGGATGACGCTGCCGGTGAAGCACTAGATAAGGGTGCAAAATTACTGGGAATGAAGTATCCCGGAGGTCCACTCATTGAAGAACAAGCTCAACAAGGTAA
Source organism: Verrucomicrobia bacterium Opi.OSU.00C (assembly GCA_002922725.1). GTDB lineage: Bacteria > Verrucomicrobiota > Verrucomicrobiia > Opitutales > PNEW01 > PNEW01. Next base: position 6,804 of record PNEW01000074.1, read on the forward strand.
CAGAAAAGCTTTTGATTTTCCAAGAGCCTATTTTACCAGCGAGGAACTAAAATTTAGTTTTTCAGGTTTAAAAACAAGTCTTCGTTATCATTTGGAAAAAACTAGCGATGATAACCTTGAAATTTTAATACCGGATATCTGTGCCAGTTACCAAGAAGCTATCGTTAAAGCTCTTGAGCGTAAAACTGAACAAGCTTTGTCATTTTCCTCATTTGCCAGTATGGGGTTATCTGGTGGTGTTGCTAACAATTTACGGTTGCAGGAGGTATTTACTATTTTAGCTCAAAGAAATAATCTTCCTTTTTTTAAAGCTGATCGTGCTCATACTGGTGATAATGCTGCGATGATTGCCTTTTCTTCTTATGCTGATCCTACCGGGACAATTCCAGCTAATAATTTTGATTTGTCTTTTTACCCATCTTTAACCCTAAATTAGCAGAATGCAGTAGATTGAATAAAAACTATTTTAGCTTTGCTAAAACAATTTAGATAATAAATTTTAGTTTCGAATAACAAAATGGATTTTTAAAATGAAATTAAGTAATAAAAGGATAGAGAAGCCTTCAAAAGTTGAGGAAATTAAAGAAGCAAGCAACTATTTACGAGGTACTATACTGGAGGGGCTTGTGGATGACACGACTGGTTCAATTACGAAAAGTGATACTCAATTAACAAAATTTCATGGAATTTACCAACAGGATGACAGGGATCTTCGTCGTGAAAGACGCCAGGAGAAACTGGAAAAAGCTTTTAGCTTCATGGTTCGTATTCGCAATGCTGGGGGTATATGTAGTGCTAATAGTTGGCTTATGATTGATGAGATTTCGGACAAATATGCCAATGGGACGATTAGATTGACCAGCCGCCAATCTTTTCAACTCCATGGA
>PNEW01000075.1 GCA_002922725.1 Verrucomicrobia bacterium Opi.OSU.00C
GAATTAAAGGGTTGAATTTTATAAACTGCCAAATAGCGGCAGGAATTTGGTTTGAAGAATAAAAAACTGCACTCGCGTAAAGTAGGGCAAGGCTTAAAAAAGTTGTCAGTTGATTAATATCACGGAAAAATACACCAAGCGCAGAAAAAATCCATGCTAGCCCAAGAGCAGTGAGGAAAAAAGGAAAAAGAATGACAGGGATCCATAGTGCGTTAATACTTAGACCTGGCCCTAAAAAAAAACTATACACGTAATGACAATAGTAAGAGTAAGCAAAAGGTAGTATAGTGCAGTTCCTACAACGGCAACGGGAAGAATATCTAAAGGGAAAATTACTTTTTTTACATAATTAGAATGGTTAATCATAAGTGTCGGTGAAACCATAAGTATTTCCGCTAAGAACTGGTATATTGTAATGCTTAAAAAAATACCCAAACCATAATCTAATTTCGTTTCTTCTGGGCTGGAATGATAACTTCCTTTAAAAATGAAACCAAAAACAAGGGTATAGAGCATCATCATAAGTAGTGGGTTTAGTACTTGCCAGATACTACCCAGGTAATTTCCTTTATGTCGCGACTTAATATTACGTAAAATTAACTGAAACAAAAGTTCCCGAGATCTATAAAATCGTCCCAATGAGTCAAATATGTTCCAATTCGATTCAGGCTTAATTATATTTCTATTTTTTGCTGTATGCATTTAAATATAACTTATTTTCAATATAGAGAGCATAGCAAACAAGCTTTTTCAAGAAGGTAAAATACTCAAATCAAAAGAACTATGTATCCTTGTAAAGGTGTGCTATTCATAAAAATGAAATAGATAGATGAAACTTATCCCGCCACAGTCTTGACGAAAGTGATCCGACAATCGAAAATTACACCTCAATTTTGAAAACTCTCAACTGTCTATAATGTGTGTATTGTCATGAAACAATCAGTATTAATTTGTAGGTTGTTATTAATAATGCTGGGCCCAATGGGGGGGGCTGGTGTTTATGTTAGGTTGTCAAAATGGTAAAAATGAAGGACAGGCTCCACAATTTGTGGTAAATGTTATTGTTGTAGAATCCAAATTGAAACTAGTTTCTGATAAAATTAATCTTGTTGCTACGTTAACGCCAAACGAACGTGTTGAAATACAGAATTTAATTAGTGGTGTGGTAACAGATATTTCTTTTGAAGAAGGAGAAAGTGTTGAGGTAGGTGATCTAATATTTGAATTAGACACAAAAAAATTGCGTGCTCGGTTAGCTGAAGCAGAAGGTAACTTTGAACTTGCTGAAATAAATCGTGAGCGATACATCAAACTTCTTGAGAGTAATACAGTTTCTCAACAAGAATTTGACCAGGCAATTTCTAGGTATTCTGTCTTAAGTGCGACACTCGAACTGCGGCGTCGGCAGCTGGACGATAGCATGCTACGCGCGCCTTTTTCTGGGATAATTGGCTATCGGCGAGTGAGTCCAGGTCAGTTTATTCAACAAGGTGAAACAATAACAACTCTTGTCGATATCAATCCCATTAAAGCTAATTTTCAGGTGCCTGAGCGGTTTTTGGATGATTTAAAAATTAATCAGGTAATAAATATTACTGTTCCTGCCTATCCTACTGAAAGGTTTTCTGGAAAAGTCTATTTTATCGCGCCTGAGGTAGCATCAGAAACGCGTACTGTTCTTGTCCGGGCTACTATCGATAATACAAGTAAGCGTCTTAAACCCGGGATGTTTGGGAATCTTGAGCTTGTCCTACAGCCAGAAGGAAAGGCACTCGTTATACCAGAGTCGGCTTTGATCACGCAAGGGGATAGGATACAGGTCATGGTTGTAGATAGTGAAAATACGGTGAAGGTAATTTATGTATCTACTGGTTTGAGACTTAAAGGTGAAGTAGAGATTACAGACGGATTAAATATTGGTGAAAGAGTTATTACTGAAGGGCATCAAAAAGTTGAGGCTGGATCCAAGGTAAATCCCCTATCAGGGGAAGTTGCTCAACCTCTTCTGTCTATCCATTTTGATGAATAATAAAATATTTTCGTTTAGAGGAATGAGCTTGTCATTGGATATAGGATACGTAGTGGAAGGTCATTCTGTAGTAAGCTGAATTAAAACTGGATTTTAGATGAAACTCTCTGAAATATGTATCCGACGGCCGGTTCTTACGTCGATGATGAGCCTGGGGCTTATCCTTTTCGGCCTTATTGGGATAAGCCGATTACCCGTTCGTGAATTGCCAGACATCGATCCTCCCATAGTCAATGTTAACACCGTCTACCCAGGTGCGAGTGCAGAAGTAGTAGAAACGGAGATAACAGAAAGACTAGAAGAAGTAATCAATACGATAGAAGGAATCAAAACACTCACGAGTGAAAGTCGTGAGCAAGTGAGTAGTATTACAGTACAGTTTATACTAGCACGTGATATTGACCTTGCTGCCCAGGATGTTCGAGACCGCGTTGCACGTGCTCGTGAAGATCTCCCTGAAGAAATCAATGAACCGATAGTTGCTAAGCAGGATGGAGATGCGCGGCCATTCTTATGGATAGCATTATATGGTGAACGATATTCTACTTTGGAACTTTCCGATATTGGTGAAGAGATTCTCAAGGATCCACTGCAAACCGTTCGTGGAGTCAGTAATGTTATTCTTGGGGGAGAAAAACGCTTCGCTATCCGATTCTGGCTCGATTCCAATAAAATGACAGCCCATAGCATCACGGTCTTGGATGTCGAATCTGCACTCAGAAATCAAAATCTTGAATTACCCAGTGGTCGGGTTGAAAACCTCGAACGTGAATTAGCCATCCAGACTTTAGGGGAGTTAAAAACGATCAATGAGTTCAACCGGCTTATTATTCGTGAAGACGGCGATAATCTCATTCGCTTGCAAGATATAGGGTATGCCAAAGTGGGAGTGGAAGATGAACGTTCAGTTGCTCGTTATAATTCTAAACCCGCGGTCGGTATAGGGGTAATTAAGCAGTCTAAGGCGAATACAATCGATGTAGCGAATGGGATTAAATCAGAACTTGAAAGACTTAAGCCTTGGATCCCTGAAGGAGTAGAATTTTTTATTGCATATGACGAAAGTACTTTTGTGGAGAAGGCGATTGAGGAAGTATGGAGGACACTGGTCATCGCTTTCATTCTTGTCGTCGTTACAATATTTATTTTTTTGCGTAATGTACGTTCAACGATTATTCCAAGCGTCGCGATTCCAGTAGCTGTAACGGGTGTGTTTACCGTTTTATATCTACTTGGTTACTCTATTAATATTGTGACCATGATGGCGATGGTTTTAACAATTGGTGTTGTTGTCGATGATTCTATCGTCGTCCTAGAAAACATTTATCGTCATATCGAAGAAGGACAAAAGCCTATGAAGGCTGCGATAGATGGCATGAAGGAAATTGTTTTCGCGGTAATCGCTACTACAGTTGCATTGGTAGCAGTATTTCTACCAATGGCCTTTCAGACTAGTCTCACCGGAAGACTTTTTATTGAATTTGCAATTGCTCTTGCGGGTGCAGTGATCATTTCCTCTTTCGTTGCGCTAACTTTAACCCCCATGATTTCTGCGCGTGTACTTCAGCCAGTGAATAATGAAAAACATGGCTTGTTATTTAATTTGTTTGAACGTTGGATGAATAAGTTATCAATACTTTATGAGCATGCACTCACTTGGTCACTTAATCATCAACTGACTGTTGTAGTAGTAAGTTTAATTATCATAGGATTGAGTGGAATTATTTTCCAACAACTTAAACGCGACTTTTTACCTGAGGAAGATAAGGGAAGATTATTTTGCTTAGCTATTGCTCCTGAGGGTGCAACGAGTGAGTACACCGATCGTATGGTGCGCCAAATGGAAGTCATTATGGGTGAAACACCTGGGGTGGGTGGTTTTTTTTCAGCAGTGGCACTCGGTCAGGGTGGGCCAGGTAAGGCATCACAGGGGTTAATGTTTGTCCGCTTTCAAGATAGAGAGAATAGAGATCATTCCGTTCAGGATATTGTCGGTGGTCCAAACGGTGTAGGAGCTCGGTTCTTTAACGAAGTTGAGGGGGCAATCTCGATCCCTATTTTGCCCAAGGCTATTGGTGGAGGGTGGGGCCAATCTTTTCAGTTAGTTTTGCAGCACGACGATCTTAATTTACTTAGTAACTATTCTCTCGAATTAGCCAATCGACTGCGAAAAGAAGGATTTCTAGCTAACGTACGGGCACAATTTCAACTTGATAAGCCTGAATTAAGATTAAATATCGACCGCAATCGCGCTGGTGTGCTAGGAGTCTCGATTAGGGATCTTTCTCGCACTTTACAGATACTCTTTGGCGGTCAGAACCTAAGCCAGGTGCAGCGTGGAGGTAAAGAATACGATGTGATAGTTCAGCTTGACCGTGAGTCACGACTCACCCCGTCCGATATCGAACGTCTCTACATACGGAATACCAAAGGAGATCTCATTCAGTTGAGCAATGTTGTTAATCTCCAACCTGGTGGTGGACCAAACACCATTTATCACTACAATCGTAGCCGGTCTTCTACCATAGAAGGTAGTCCGGTGGGTATACCTCTTGGTACGGCCACAGAACGTGCAATAGCAATTGTCAATGAAACGATGCCTGACGGGTTTCGTTATACCTGGGCTGGCGATACAAAAAATATGAAGGAGTCAACGACTAATATCTATTGGATCATGGTACTTGCACTGATAGTTGTCTTTATGGTTCTCGCAGCCCAGTTTGAAAGTCTTCTCCACCCGCTTACGGTTATGATCGCTGTTCCACTAGCCGCTTTTGGCGCTTTTAGTGCTCTCTATTTATTAGATTTGGTGAATTATTTTGGAGTGATGTTTTATGGCTGGGTTAATTATGCACCCAACCCACCAGGTTTTGCGAAAATAATGGCGAATATAATCCCAAGAATACCCGCAATGAATATAAATCTTTTTAGTCAGATTGGATTTCTTCTTCTAATTGCTCTATCGACAAAGAACTCTATTCTCCTTGTCGAGTTTGCAAACCAGCAGTTAGCCAAGGGTAAGGACGTGATGGAAGCGATAAAGATATCTGGTAAAATTCGCTTTCGGCCGATTCTGATGACCACTTTTTCTACTATTGCCGGAATTCTTCCGATTGCGATTGGATTTGGTGTAGGTGCAGAAAGCCGTCGGCCTCTTGGTGTAGTTGCAGTTGGAGGGCTTATTAGCAGTACTATATTCACGCTTTTCGTCGTACCTGTCGTTTACTCTCTCTTCGGCGAACTCACTCGGAAATTACGCAGTCGGTCTGATGAATAAATTCTAAAATAAGTAAACTTTGATAGTATTCATTTAGTTTCAATTCCGGAACTAAAAAATAACTAAATCGGTTGCTGATAAATTGACTTTTAAATTCTAGAATGTTGATGACCGTTACCATTATTACTTGAGCCACATTAACCAATCCACTACCGATAATAAAATGTAAAAAACTTTAAATGAATATCATTTTAGTTATAGGTGTTTTTCTACTGTTTGGGTTAATGAACTGAATTCATCTTTCAATGCAGGATACAAGCCGCGATAGCGTGGATAAAAATCTTCGTATGCTTTTTTGTCAGATCCAGGTTGATATTTGGCTGTAACCTTTATTGTTTTTCTACAAGCATCTTCCACTGAGTTATAAACTCCCGTCCCTACTCCAGCCAGTAATGCGGCCCCATAAGCAGCTCCTTCCGTAGCATTGACAGTGGCAATCTGTGAATCAAAATTATCCGCTAGTAGCTGCAACCATAACTTACTTTTTGTACCGCCACCAGAGGCTCTTACTTGATTTGGCTTTATCCCTAAATTACGCATGAGCTCAAACCCATCTCGGAGGCCATAAGTGACTCCTTCTAGTACTGCACGAGTCATATGGGACTTATTGTGACGGAGTGTTAGACCTATGAAAGCACCTTTTGCATCTGGATCTGGATAAGGCATGCGTTCACCTGAAAGATAAGGTAAAAAAAGAAGACCTTCCGATCCTGCGGAGACTTTAGAAGCTTTCTCCGTAAGTATTTTATATGCGTCAACGCCGGTTTCTTTTTCAAGAGTCCTCTCTTCATTTCCCAAGGTGTTTCGGAACCACTGAAAACTTCCTGCTGCTGATAGCATTACGCCCATAAGGTGCCACTTACCTGGCACTGCGTGACAAAATGAATGTAACCTACCTTCGGGTTCGACAAGATATTTATCCGAATGGGCAAAGATAACTCCTGATGTTCCAAGTGTAGCTGAGATAACCCCATCTTGTACAATACCGCAACCAATTGCTCCAGCTGCCTGATCCCCCCCGCCTGCAATAATCGGAGTGCCCTCTAGTAAGCCAGTTAATTTTGCGGCTTCGGTATTTACTCGGGTAGAAGCAACGGGAGATTCCGTAACTTCGGGCATCCATTCTCGAGGAATTTCACAGCTAGATAACATTTCTTCTGACCACTTCCTCTTAGATACATCGAGGAGCGACATTCCGGATGCATCTGAGACATCAGTATAGAATTCTCCTGAAAGTCGGTAGCGGATATAATCCTTAGGTAATAAAACCTTGGCGACTTCAGAATAGATATTAGGCTCATTTTCTTTCACCCACATAATCTTTGGGGCAGTAAATCCTGCAAGAACAGGGTTGCCTGTGAGTTCTAATACTTTAGCCGAGCCTATTCTTTTTGTAATCGAATCACATTGTGATGCCGATCTCTGATCATTCCACATTATGCATGGACGAAGGACTTTTCCTTGCTTATTAAGAAGAACTAAACCATGCATTTGGCCAGTAAGGCCAATACCAGCGATTTCAGTTGGGTTAATATTATGTTCTGTCAGTAGATACTTAATGGCCTGAATAGTGGCCTGCCACCAATCATCGGGTTCAGATTCAGCCCATAATGGTTTAGGAGTGGAAAAATCGTAATCTGGGGCGACTATGCTTCTTACATTTCCTAGCTCATCAATAAGCAACGCTTTGGCACTAGTTGTGCCAATATCAATCCCTATTAAGTAAGACATGATGAAGATTTTCGTTGGTCGAATGAAAAATGTCGAGCTTTGCGACAGGGAATAGATGAGGAATTTAAACCTGAGTAAAGCGTATCTAAGTAATTATTTAACGTTTTGCTGTAATTAAGACGAATATTTCACCATGTGGTAATTTTATTTATTTTCAACTTGAAAAATAATAAGTAAGGATTGAACTTTAATGTAATGCCTGGTGCTGATACGGAGTTCGTTCATCTTCATCTTCATACTGATCATAGTCTTCTTGATGGGGCTTGTCGCATCGACCGCTTGATGAATCAAGCGACTCAATTCGGTATGAAGTCACTCGCGATTACTGATCATGGTAATCTTTTTGGATTAGTTGATTTTTATCAAACAGCGAAAAAATTTGAAATAAACCCTATTCTAGGGTGTGAGATTTATTTAGTGACTGGCAGCCGTTTGGAGCGTCCTGAAAGAGGGCAGCATATTTATTACCATATGGGGCTTTTGGCGCGTAACTATACTGGATATAAGAATCTTACAAAATTGGTTTCAGATGCTCATGTCACTGGGTTTTACTTGTCTCTTATACACATCT
>PNEW01000076.1 GCA_002922725.1 Verrucomicrobia bacterium Opi.OSU.00C
AAGCTAAGGCAGATCTGTCGTTCCCATTAGATAGCGATCACATTCACGAGCTGCACCTCGACCCTCATTGATAGCCCAACTGGTTCTACTTGCGATGGGTTTTCTCGGACCAGAGGATACTGTTTTATTAGATTTGAAAATAAAACAGGATGGGCAATCAAATGTAAAAGCTGAATATGGAAAGTTTGCAACAAACATCGAGGGGGTATTTACAGCAGGAGATATGCGACGCGGTCAAAGCCTTGTTGTGTGGGCTATCAATGAGGGTCGAGGTGCAGCTCGTGAATGTGATCGCTATCTAATGGGAACGACAGATCTGCCTTAGCTTATTGATTAAAAGCGAATACGGTAATAAAAACATGTTTGAAATGTTAACTCAAAAAATATAAACTGCTAGAATCAATTCATCTGAATTTTATATTTTTTCAGACTTACAGTTCACATATTTTTTAGTGCTGTGGACATTTTTTGAACACTTTTAGTAACGATTTCTAATGGAATACCAGCTTCAATCCAACTTACACCACGTTCAGCCCATTCTTTAATAAGACCCATATCTGCAGGGATTGAAGTACCCACTGGTATGTAAGCCTGCTTAGCTTTATCTAAAATTATGTCAACAGCCTTAAATACCTCTGGATGAGTAGGTTGACCGGGATATCCCATCGAATTTGCAAGGTCATTGGGGCCAAAGACAATTGAGGTTATTCCTGGTACGGCTAATATTGATTCAATATCATTGACTGCATCGATGTGTTCAATTTGCAAAATAATGATAACCGATTCGTTTGCTTCTTTACAAAAGTTTGGACCTTTTTCTGATTGTGAATAAAGTGCTGCACGTCCAGGACCGATACCCCTAATTCCATCAGGAGGGTAGAGGCAGGAACTTATGGCAAGTCTAGCGGCTTCTACCGTCTGAATCTGTGGAAAGATAATGGCGTCTGCACCGGCATCTAATATCGGTTTGACAAGAACAGGGTTTGTCCACGCTACTCTTACTAATGCAGCAACATCAGAATTTCGAGTTGCCATAATTAAATTATCTACTGTTTCAATTGTGATAGCAGGGTGTTCCATGTCGATCCACAGGAAATCGATATCTGTATCGTGTGCAAGAAACTCGGTGAGTAGGGTGTCACCTCCTGGGTTAGATCCCGTACCAAAACATATCGTTTCACTCTTTAATTTTTCTCTAAAGATTTTGGCGTTTTGCATGTAATTACTTTCTCATAATAAACAACAAGTTTTATTATAAATATTCTTTTTAGATCCTAAATTGTGCTTTTATTCTCTCATTATAGGTATGGTGAAATTATTTTCTCACATCATCACTCATTTGCTTGAGTCCATTTAAGAAAAAAGGAATTACAGCTCCTGTAGATATCCATCGACAACCTCTGTTTACCCAGTCTCTGGCAATTTCGAGGTCGTAAGGAATGGAAACACCTACTGGCATACATACTTTATTGGCAGCTTCAAATATCCTATCTACCGTTTTTAAGACTTCTGGGTGGCGTGGCTGTGCTGGATATCCTAAAGAAGCAGATAAGTCGTTGGGGCCGATTACGATTGTGGTGATACCTGGAACATCTAGTATAGCATCCAAATCATTCACGGCATCGATATGTTCGATCTGCACTATAATAACAACTGATTCATTTGCTTCTTTTATGTAGTCAGGTCCTATTGATTGAGTATAAAGTGCAGCGCGATTAGGGCCATAACCACGAATACCTTCAGGTGGATATAGGCAGGCGCTCACTGCCATTTCTGCTTCTTTAGCGCTACGAATAAGTGGTGTAATGATGCCATCGGCACCAGAGTCAAGAACAGGTTTTATCAAGACATGATCATTCCATGGTACACGAACAATGGTCGGCAAATTTGAGTTTCTAGTGGCCATAATATGATGGTCGACAGTCTCAATTGAAATAGAAGCATGTTCCATTTCCACCCATACAAAATCCAAAATATTACTTCTCGCTAATATTTCCGTAAGGGCAGGTTCAGTTTTACCAATGTGTGTACCAAGGCATAATTTTTTTTCTTTTAGTTTTTGTCTTAATAATTTTGAATTTTGCATACCACTTGAATTCGTGTGAGAGTTAAATTTAATAGAAATGGATGACTTTTTGATGCGTTAAAATTGTATCTTATGTCAAATAATTTCTATTATTTCTTTTGATTACTAGATCGTTCGATTAGCTTATGGGTTTGATGTAATTTAAAATTCGATCACCCTATTTTAATAGCATTTACCAAAATTGAATTCTCACGTAATTATTATGTTAGTCTATCAACGGATTATCAGCTCCAGCTTTATTATTCAAATTGAAGAAGGATTTTCTTTTGATGGTGCTATGAGCTATGTAGCTTATTAGTATTTAATTATAAAAGATAAGCGCTAAGATCGGTAATCGTTTTTTATTTCAGATAAGATGGAGGGTGATTTCTTCGATGCAAAGAACTTTGTACTTAGCAAATTAGATATAGTAATTGATTAATTTTAAATTTTTCTAAAACAGTAAATTCCATCTAATATAAGAATTATTTCTATGCATTCACTGTTCACTTCCTGGCTAATGTTATTTAGTAATATCATTATTGGCTGGTTCTATCTGAGCAGGAGGTTGGTTTTTTTTAACAGGTCTCTTTATTTCAATAAGCTCGATTTCGAAAATCAGTAATGAGCCAGCAGGTATTTTGCCTTTGGACCTATTTCCATAGCCGAGGTGGGGTGGGATATAAAGTTTAGCTTTACCTCCTTCGCGAAGCAATTTTAAGCCTTCCTTGAAGCCTGTGATTACACCACTCATATGAAAGTTGGCAGGAGTTCCGCGATCACGTGAACTGTCAAAAACCTCACCATTGATAAATGTTCCATGGTAATGGACTAAGACATTATCCGCGGCGGTTGGAATTTCTCCATTCCCGTTTTTGATAACCTCATAGTATAATCCAGTTTCCGTTTTGGCTATTCCACGGAGGTCAAGCTCAGCAATATAAGCATGATTTATATTACGATTCGCTTTCGCAATTTCATCATCGAATCTTGCTTGTTTATCTTGAAAAGCTTTCGCCTTATTACCTACTAATTTTTGTATAACAGGTAAAATATTTTGAAGATTTTCCGGTTCTCCCAGTTTAAGTGCTCCATGCCGTATTCCTTTAAGGATTTGATTGATTTCTTCTTCTGTATAACCCATATGTAGTCCCGCTTGCCGGGAGATCATCCAGCCATAAACTTCAAGCGCTTCAACATTCATTATTGCCACATTCGGATGAATTGATGAGTTATTACTTGTTTCAGGCTTATTATTTTCTGCAAAGGTTACCGGTAGAAGGGACAGTAAAAAAACGGTACACATAAAAATAGGTTTAAAAGCGATTCTAGAAATCATAAATTGTGAAATTCGCATAATCTCATCTAAGGGTCAATTCATTAGTATAATATGAATATTGTCTTATGCTTAAGATAAATTATTTTTCGAACTGACAAATGACGATTTATGAACTATAACTTTAAAAAAAATTAATTTGGAAGAACTATTATAACGTGAGTATGTTGTAACTTAATATTTTATCTTTAAGTTTTCCATAAGTATAATTATACCCATGTTTTTATTTTAATATCATTAACAGATTCTATTATTAATGGAAATGAACTTTACCGATTCATTATGGAAAAACATAGAGCCGACTTATAATTTTATTTTAAAGCATCCTTTTATTCTTGGATTAACTAGTGGTAAATTGAACGAAAATGCTTTTCGTTTTTATATAATTCAGGATGCGCTTTATTTAAAAGAATTTGGTCGTGGCCTTGCACTACTTGGTGCACGTAGTGATGATGATGAAGACTTAATGATGTTTAGTGAACATGCCAAAACGGCTATTATTGTAGAAAGGGCATTACATAAAGGATTTATTGATGCTTGGGGGTTAACATGGTACGATGTAGAGAATACAGAACCATCTCCTAACTGTCTGCTTTATACATCTTATTTATTACGTGTTGTTTATTCGCGACCCTACTATGAGGCTTTAGGAGCTTTCCTGTCGTGCTATTGGATTTATTGGGAGGTTGGTAAAGCCTTGCTTGAGCAGGGGTCACCTAATAAGCTTTATCAACGTTGGATCGATACCTATGCTGGAGAAGAGTTCGCAAAAACCGTTCAGGATATGCTCTCTACTGTCGAGCGAACCTGTAATCCGTTGAATTCTGATCAGAAAGATCTAGTGGCAAAACATTTTGGTATGACAGCGAAGTTTGAATACCTCTTTTGGGATATGGGGTATAACTGTCAACAATGGCCAGTGTAAATTTAATGGAAATAAGCATTTATGGAATAGGTCTTTCTTATAAAATAAGAAATTTTCGTTTTATGATTTTTAACTTATTTAAGGAATCTATTTTGTTAAAAATTTCCTTTATTGCGATAGGGCTTTTCAGTATTGCTTCAACCCCTTTGTTAGGAGAAGAGGCTGTTGAGTTTGATGCTATCATCAGCGATATCTTCAGTGGTGAGATTCAAGACGAAAGTATATTCAATAATAAACTTGAGAATGCACGCACACTGGGGGCGTCAACTCAGCTCTTAATCGAGGCCAGAATGCTCTTCTATATTGTTAACCAGGATTACGCGGGGTTGGCTTCTTATTTACCTGAAATTGATAAAGCATCTGATAACTGGGTGCCAGGTGAAAGTAAGATATTCCGTGATACGAAAAGTTACGAGGGCATGCGATCTGCTATACATGCTTATAATGCACAGACCCATAATGATATAGATGCTTTTGAAAAGTACTCCAAAAATGCATTCTGGCTTGATCCACGGTTAGCCCCGATTTTAACAACTTGGATTCATAACTATCGAAGAGTTAGTATCACATCAAATATTCAGATTCCATTGGATATGATTATTCAGTATTCTAATGGGAATATGACAACACTAGGTGCTCTTGTGAAAGGGAAGAAAGCCTTGTTACTTGACTTTTGGGCTACCTGGTGCGGCCCCTGCATTGCCCTTATGCCTGCATTAATAGAAAAAGCGAAAAAACTTGATCCTCAAGGTGTTCTTGTGGCGGGGATGAACATAGAATCAGTTAGTAAAGCGGAGCAGTTTAGAAAGAAAGAAAATATTAATTTTACCTGGCTTGTTGAGCCAGATAAAAACCCTTTAAGTAAGCTTTTGATGATCGACTCGATTCCTCGCATGATTCTTATTGATAATGAGGGCAACGTCCTATTTAATGGACATCCGAATGACCCTTCTTTTCATGATGTAATTACCACCTTAAGGGTGAAGCTATAAACACTTACAGCGACTGTAACCATGCGATATTCTTTTTCATATCTGGACAGAAAATAAGTGAACCTGGTACGACTATATCCGCTCCCGCCTGACGTAATTTGGGAACGGTGTGGAGGCGAATTGCACCATCAGCTTCTATTTCAAAATTCAATCCTGTATTCCTTCTTAACTGTACAAGGTCATTGATTTTATCACAGGTACCCATTACAATGTCATCAACACCTTTTACGTCAAAGCCTGTTCCAAGGATACAGACCATTGTCAACTGCTCCAAATAAGGCTGGATAAGTGAAACTGGATTTTCCACAGTCAAGGAAACACCAACGCTCATATTATGGGCTTTTACCATATTAATCATATTCTGAATATCGCTACTGGTATCAGGATAAAATATTATGCGATTGGCACCGGCTTCAGCAAATTGAGAAACCCAACGCTCTGGGTTTTGTGTTATGAGATGAACCTCGAGCAATTTGCTTGTCTTGACGCGAATACTTTTAACTAAATCTGGGAAAAAAAGAAGTAATTTTGCATAGGTACCATCTGCGACATCAAGATGATATAAATCCACATAAGGTTCTATACGTTGAATTTCAGCCTCAAGGTTCGTTAAATCAGCAGACCACAAAGAAGCAGACAATTTGAGAGCTACTTTAGACATTATGATAAGGATTTAAGGAAATCAGTTAAATATTTTTGGAAAAAGAGTGTATGATTTTTTATACTTACAGTTTTTGCAGGTACTTGAACAAATCTGCCCTGGGGGAGATATTTTGCCCATGCTTTTGCAAATTCAAGTGGATGTATCGGATCCAGGTCATTGCCGACAACAAGAGCGGGAATATTCAATTTTTCTATTTCTTTCCAATTGGCAATTGGGGAATCGTTGGGTATTTCTCTCAACCTGGCTCGACGTTCATAGGCCTGTGGGGATAAAAATTGTTGGCAAAGTGATTTAGCATTGGCCGTTGATTCCTGGATGATTTCTTGCATTTGCGGAGATTGCTTGAATCGTTTCAATCCTTCCTTACTGCCAAATCTTTCCATAGTATCTGCTATATATGGGATGATTGCCAATGCGTCCGGCATGGGTTGATCAATCCATGCCGGACGCATGAGAACTAGAGCTTTTACTTTATTAGGATAAAGCAGTGCAAAACGGGCAGAAACTGCTGCTCCCATTGATATCCCTCCCATAACAATTTGCTTGATATTGAGATGAATGAGTAGGGCATTGAGATCTTTAGCAAAAGTTGTGAAATTAAATTTGTTATTACGACCAACTGGTTGGGTGTGTCCATGTCCCTTGCAATCCCAAAAGATCTGTTGATATGTATTAAGATTACCACACAGTTCTTTCGATTGTCGTAGATCACTTCCCAACCCGTGTGAAAAAACAAAGCCTACGCCTTTATCGAGAACCTCGTAAAAGAATCGGATTCTATCAAGGGTAAAGTAACTCATTATTTCAATATACTAATAACTCGTTTTAGAAAACCATTTAAATATTTCATTCTGAATGAAATCAAGGCTCATATCGACTTGGGTTTCTCTTAGGTTGTGCAAAACGATAGGCCCCATAAATCCAATTCTTGCAAGTGCTTGAAAATAGAATTGCCAGTTTAAAGCTCCTGTCCCTGCAGCATAACTGTTACCTGTTTGTTCTATTGGGATGTCTTTAGCATGTGCCATAATAATATCTGGACCGAGTAATTCTACTGCTTCATAAATCACATCTCTCATGTTTGATAGATCATTAGGTGCAAAAAGATTTGCTCCATCGATGATGATTTTCAAATGACGTGATTGCATTTGATTTAAAAGTCGGCGAGCTTTTTGGGCGGAATTTATTATGTCTCTTATACACATCT
>PNEW01000077.1 GCA_002922725.1 Verrucomicrobia bacterium Opi.OSU.00C
AGATGTGTATAAGAGACAACCTTTTTACAATATGTGGTATGATGGTGGAACCATCCAGATCGTAGTAAACCAGATGGTCATGCAGAAGCCGATCGACATTTTGCCGGTCACTTGGCCCGGTAAAACCACGCCGCCAAGTACCTCCATACTGCCCAATTTGTTCGATCGGCGGAATTACCAGAGGTTCTTTCGGTAGTCGCACTTCGACCGGGGGTAACTTCCCCTCTGCAACACGCTTTGCCAGTTCTGGTGCTTCATTAAATGATGTCGGCTGCGACCCTTTGTAAACAAAACTGAATCCTTCTGTGTTTACTGATTTTCGATTCGTCTTATCTATCTCGATTGCGGATGGGATATCACTCTTCCCCGAACAACCCCAAAGGACAAAAATGATAACCGCCTTCAGAATATACATGCTTCTCCCATTCTGATTATACGCTTTCACAATATATATTTTAAGTATTCGTTATAAAAAGATCACTGAAACTAGTTTCACATTTGTTTTACTTAAAATTCAAACTTAATGCAAGCTAACCCAATTCCTCGACATATAAACGTTAGTTCGCTAATCTCTCATGATTAATTCTGACAAAAAATAAAGGAACGGAAATTTCATTAAATTCCTCTTTGTACGTAATTAAGGTTACGTGACTCATTATATACATTGCATAAACTAACTATTTCTCTTTTTCCCTCCGTCGCATACAGGGTAATGTATATATTAGATGCCGTTCCGCTGTTTATGATTAGCCCTTCTTACCCTCCTGAAATATCAGAGGAAAGTAATTAATTTCCTCCAGCGTTATCCTTGGATGCTGGCGAATCTTTTGTCAGTTTATTGTCAGTATGGCGTAACTACACAAAATTAAAATTTATAAGTATTTAATATATATATACTTAAATAAATGGCGGAGAGAGGGGGATTCGAACCCCCGGAACCTTTCGGTTCAATAGTTTTCAAGACTACCGCAATCGGCCACTCTGCCATCTCTCCAACTTTCGGAATTTATTTATTTATTTTTAATCGTCAATTGTATACAGGATATATGATCCGAGATAGGTGATGTAGAATATTTGTATTCTACCTTGCCTTAAGCTGAAATTAAAAGGAATGTATCGAAGTTTTATTAACGGCCATGGCAGCCTCTTTAAGCGATTCCGATAGAGTAGGGTGGGCAGTTACGGTCCGGGCCATATCCTCTGCGCTGCCAGAGTACTCCATGTGTACCACAGCAGCTGCAATAAGTTCTGATGCATTATGACTGATAACTTGAACACCAAGTAATCGATCTGTCGTTGAATCAGCAATTACTTTTACCATTCCATCTGTGGTTCCAGAAGCTATAGCACGACCATTTGCAGTTAAAGGGAATTTACCTATGCATGTATCTAATTTTTGCTCTTTAGCTTCCTCTTCGGAAATTCCTACACTTGCTATTTCAGGTTCTGTATAAATGACATTAGGAATAGTTTTGTAATTAACATGAGCTGTTTTCCCCGCAATTATTTCTGCGGCTGCTATACCTTCTTCTTCTGCTTTATGAGCAAGCATTGGTCCTTCAATGGTATCACCAATAGCATAGACTCCATCGACGTTAGTGCGATAAGATTCATCAGTTATAATATGGCCACTATCATTTTTTCTAACACCTAGCTCTTCAAGACCAAGCTTATCAGTATAAGGAACACGCCCTACACTAAGGAGGACTTTGTTTGCCATTAATTCCATAGTTTTGCCCTTCTTGTCAACGGATACTATTGAGTGGTCGCCATCAATTTTCACTCCGGTTACTTTAGCTTCGGTTTCAATTTTCATTCCCTGTTTTTTGAAAATACGCTCTGCCAGTTGGGTAATATCTGGGTCATATGTTGCCCCTATGCGTGGAAGGGATTCAAGGATTGAAACTTCACTTCCCAAACGTGACCAGACTGAGCCCAATTCCAAACCAATCGCTCCTCCTCCGATAACAATAAGTTTTTCTGGAGGACTATCGAAAGCAATCGCATCGGTGCTTGAAACAATATGTTCTCCATCACATTTAAGGAATGGTAATTCAGCGACCTTGGATCCAGTAGCAAGAATAATACTACGTGCTACTATTTCTTCTGAATTATTTTCTCCCTTAACTTCGATCTTATTATTACCAAGCAATTTACCATGACCTTTAAAAATCGATATTTTTCGCTTTTTGACAAGTGCCTCAACACCTCGACGCAAAGTGTCGACAATACTCGTTTTCTTTTGCATCAAGGTTGCAATATCCATTGATACACCAACGGTTTTTATTCCGTGGCTGGAGATCTCGTGATTTACTAAATGAAATATTTTGGTTGAATGTAATAAGGCCTTACTGGGAATACATCCTACATTCAGACAAGTACCACCAAGGAATTTATCTTTTTCAATGATCGCTGTATTCAACCCAAGTTGGGCAGCACGAATCGCGGCAACGTAACCTCCAGGACCTGAGCCAATAACCGCTAAATCAAAACTATTATTAGTCATAAGTCATCTTCTTATATTTCAAACATTAATCTTGATGTGTCTTCTATAGTTTCTTTTATATTAACGAGAAATGTGACTGCTTCACGACCGTCAACGATTCGATGATCGTAAGAAAGAGCAAGATACATCATGGGACGAATGACGATTTCGTTATTAATAACAACAGGTCTTTGCTGAATACTATGCATACCCAATATGCCACTTTGTGGCATATTGAGTATGGGAGTAGAAAGCATAGACCCGTAAACTCCTCCGTTAGAAATGGTAAAAACTCCTCCTTGGAGATCTTCAATTTTCATGCTACCATCACGGCCTTTTTTCACATATGAAATGATAGCTTTCTCGATATCGGCAAAACTTAGTTTATCGCAATTACGAATAACTGGAACGAACAATCCTTTATCTGAACTGACTGCAACCCCTATGTCATAAAATTTATTTTCTATAATAAACTCTCCATCAATCTGAGTATTCAGTGCAGGCACTCTAGAAAGGGCATTTATTACTGCTTTAATAAAAAAAGACATGAATCCAAGTTTGACTCCATATTTTTTTAAAAAATCATCCTGATGGGTTTCCCGTAGTTTTATAACAACACTCATATCGACTTCATTGAAGGTAGTCAAAATAGCAGCTGTGCGTTGCGCGTCCACTAAGCGTTCAGCAATACGCTTACGTATAGGCGACATTTTTTTTCTCGTGCTACGTTTTACTGTCGATAGATGAACAGTAGAAGGTGTTGATTCTCCATCTGACTTAGGTGGCTTAATATCTTCATTTGATATAAAATTAGATTTGCTTGATTCTTGCTCTTTACCATTTGTACCTTGAGTCGATTGAATTAAATCTTCTTTTGTCACACGCCCTCCTTTTCCTGTGCCATCAATCGAAGTTGGATCAATCCCTGATTCTGATGCCAAGCGACGTACTGCAGGTGACATTGATAGAGAGTCAGACGGGTTTTGTTTCTTTGTAACTGTTTTTTTTAGAAGCTATACTATGTTTAAAAAATGAAGGAAGTTTCTCTGCTTTTATCGATGTAGTGTGAGAAGGTAAAACTTCAGATTCATTGATCGTAGCAATTACTTGGCCAATTTCTACTTCATCTCCTTCAGTAACAGTTAGTTTTATTTGACCATCGACATTAGCTTGTCCCTCAGCGGTAATTTTATCGGTTTCCAACTCATAAATTAACTGACCTTTTTTTATGATGTCTCCATCCTTAACATGTAAGGTAGAGATTATACCACTTGTAATAGATTCCCCCATTGAGGGAATTTTTATTTCTGAAGTCATATTATCAGGTTATAGGTATAACTTTTAAAAGCAAGCGTCTGTTAATTTAAGATAACATTAATTATGAAATGCTCTTTTGACCAATTCTGTCTGTTCGATTTTATGAATACTAAGTGAACCAACGGCAGGGCTAGCGCTGGCATCACGTCCAGCATAAAAGGGTTTTTGTCCTACTATTTCTTCTAAAATTGTAGCAATATAAGCCCACGCACCCATATTTTTTGATTCTTCCTGACACCAGACTAATTTTTTAACATTTAAGTATTGGTTTAGTATTTCTTTCAATCGATTTCGGTTAAGTGGATAAAGTTGTTCAATGCGGATGAGAGTAGTATTTTCTATTTTATTTTTATCACGATAGTCACTCAAATCGTAAAATATTTTACCAGTGCAAAGGATGATACGGTGAATATTCTTTCCACAGTTAGGGTCTTCCAGGATTTCCTCAAAAAAACCATGTGTAAAATCACAAATTCGTGATATAGCTTTTTTGTGACGTAATAAGCTTTTAGGTGCCATGATAATAAGTGGCATGCGAATATCACGCTTCATCTGCCGTCTAAGGACATGAAAGTACTGTGCGGGAGTACTTAAATTGCAGACCTGAAAGTTGTCTTCGGCTGCTGCCTGAAGAAATCGTTCGAGTCGGGCAGAGGAATGTTCTGGGCCCTGTCCTTCATAGCCGTGTGGTAA
The DNA here is from genome assembly GCA_002922725.1 of Verrucomicrobia bacterium Opi.OSU.00C. Classification (GTDB taxonomy): domain Bacteria; phylum Verrucomicrobiota; class Verrucomicrobiia; order Opitutales; family PNEW01; genus PNEW01. The sequence goes on from PNEW01000077.1 coordinate 4,496, forward strand.
TAAAAGAACGATTCCACTAACTCGCTGCCATTTTGATTCTGCACTTGTTATAAACTGATCAATAATGACTTGTGCTCCATTTACAAAGTCACCAAACTGAGCTTCCCAGATACATAGCATTTGTGGGTAATCAAGCGAATAGCCGTAGTCAAAACCAAGGACAGCGATTTCAGATAGCATCGAATTATGTACACATTGAATTGCTTTTCGGTCTTTCATCCCCATAAGAGGGTAGTAGGCTTCTCTTGTTTTGACATCAAAGAGGACAGCATGTCGTTGACTGAATGTCCCTCGTGCACAGTCTTGTCCAGATATTCTAACCGGTGTTCCATCGATCATAAGGGTTCCCCAGGCAAGTTGTTCAGCGAATGCCCAGTCAATTCCCAGATCTTGCTCATAGTTTGACCTCCTTAAATTAAGTAGACGGATTATTTTTTTGATTAAGGCTTAAATGATTGGGATAAGACGTAAGAGCTTGGACAACCTTATCCAAAGTATCCTTTTTCACTTTTGTTTTTATTGACCTAAAACTATAGGGAGACTGAAAAATAGCATCTGAGCCTTGAAATTTGGTGGATTTATTTTCATGAGATTTTAATCCTTTTTTTTTGCTATTTGCAAAAGCAACATCGAGTTTCTTTTTGAATTTGTTTTTTTTCAACTCTGATTCAATTTCATCTAATACACCTTCTTCTATAAGTTGGTTGGATAGTGTTTCACTAATCAGTGGATGTTGAGAAATTCTTTCATAGAGAAGAGGCTGAGTAAAAGTTGGTTCGTCAACTTCGTTGTGACCATGGCGGCGATAACAGTACATATCTATTACCACGTCTTGTGAAAATTTCTGGCGATAAGCGAGTGCCATTTCAGTAACATATACCATGGCAAGTGGGTCATCTCCATTGACGTGAAATATTGGCGCTTCAATCATTTTAGCAACATCCGTACAATAACGACTAGATCGGGCCTCAGAGGGATCTGTGGTAAACCCGATCTGGTTATTTATAATAAAATGTAAAGTCCCTCCAGTAGTATACCCTTTCAGCTTGGAGAGATTTAAAACTTCGCTAACTATTCCTTGTCCAGCAAAAGCCGCATCACCATGGATAAGAATAGGGAGGACTTTTTTACGTTCGAGGTCTCCAATTATACGCTGTCTAGCACGAGCACGACCTTCAACAACTGGGTTAACTGCCTCAAGGTGGCTGGGATTTGCCGCTAGATAGAAATTGATAGTTTCACCGCTGGAAGTATTGAGTTGGGATTCATACCCTAAATGGTATTTTACATCTCCGTCACCATGGATAGTTTCTGGAACATAATTTTCAGAAAATTCATGGAAAATGAAATCGTAAGATTTACCTAGAATATTAGCAAGGACGTTCAGTCGCCCACGATGTGCCATACCCATAACAATTTCCTGAATGTTTAGGCCAGAACATTTTTCAATAATGGTATGCAGACATGGGATGATAGTTTCACCGCCTTCTAAGGAAAATCGTTTTTGACCGATATATTGTGTCTGGAGATATTTTTCAAAAGCTTCTGCTTCAAGAATATCATCGAGGATGGTTAATTTTTTTAGTAATTGAAAAATCAGGTTTATTGAGGATTGGTTCAATTTTCGATTGAATCCAGCGTCGGGGCGGGGGATCTTGAATATGTAGGTATTCTACCCCTATTGAATTACAATAGGTCTCTTTTAAATGATGGATGAGTTGACCAATTGACATGATTTTTCCACCGAGGTAATTTCCAGTGTGGTACTCTTGGTCTAATTCAGTATCTTTAAACCCCAGACGCTGTAAGGAAAGACGGGGATTAAAAGCAACAGACTTTTCAAGAGGATTAAAATTGGCCATGGTATGTCCAATTGATCTATAGGCGTATATAGCTCCTGTAAACCGGGCCTGTTTAATTGCCGCGTTGGTATCAATGTCTAGTTTTTCAGAAGCATATCTATTTTTGTTTGTTGCTAACTCAAATCCTTCAAAAAAGGCTATCCATTTTTCATCGAGTCCATCAGAATTAGTCAGCCATTGATCATAGTATTCATCTATGAGGTCAGCGTTCCAGCGATGGGCAAAGTGTAGTTGTTTCATTTATAATTGAAATTGGGACCTTTAAGTAATAAAATAAGAGTTTATTGAATTTAAATCAAGTAATTGGTTTATTAAAAATTAAATTGTGGTAGTATATTAAAAATTTTTATTTCATTTTAAAACTATGTTGAATAGAGAAATAGAAGAGTGGTTAAAGATCGTCGTAGAAAGGGTAGAAAGCTCGGATAAAAAGGATATCGTTAGCGCAATTAAACATCTGGATTTCTTGTTGGAAAATTGCGCTGATAAAATGGATGAACGATTAATCCATTTCCTTAAGAGAAGAAGTTATCAGAAGGCACTCAGTTTTCTTCGTGATTCAGTCGAAGTGAATTAAAGTCGTACTGGAACCCCTGCCTTCATTAAAGTTTCTTTAGCATCTTTTATTTTATATGTGCCAAACTGGAATATTGAAGCAGCAAGAACCGCATTCGCTTTGCCCTCTTTAATAACGGTTACCAAATCACAGGA
>PNEW01000078.1 GCA_002922725.1 Verrucomicrobia bacterium Opi.OSU.00C
AGATGTGTATAAGAGACATGGCTACAGGTGGTGGCTATCAGCAGCGTGTTTTGCGCCGAGTCCATTCTTCATTCGCATAAGTTGCCTTTGACGTTCGGTCAGTCGCTCGAACCACTTTTCTGGGAAATCGTCATGGGGGTCATTCTGGAAAACGAGCATTCTTTTTCTGTAGTGGCCAAAGAGTGCGTGACGATTTTTATTTCCAGTATTCTGACCCCCGCCGTGCCAGGTCTGACCATTGAATACAAGTACACTTCCAATCGGTGCAATTGCCTCGACGATGTATTTCAGCTCTAGTTCATCTGGCGGTAAGGCAAGGCCACTTTTATGAGAACCTGGTACTGTACGGGTTGCCCCAATCTCCGATGTAAATTCATCCAGCATCCATACCGTATTCATCATTACGGGTGATATCATATTCAGCATTTCGGCTGATATATCACTGTGCAGTCCCTGGTAACCGTCGCCGGGACGTACGATTCTTGCATTCAGGCTCCCCAGGATCATCGATTTCCCCAGGTAGTGTTCCAAGATCGGTAGTATTCTCGGGTGGTCGATTGTTTTAAAGAAGACAGGGTCAAGTGTTGGGAGGTTTGCGACATGTCGTGCTGTTCCTCGATGGTTAGATTCAGTTCCGATTTCCTTTTCGCAACGAATTAAAGATTTGCGCATTTCGACTGCCTGATCTTCCGTAATGACGCGTTCGATGATGGTGAAGCCGTAAACGTCGATTTCGAGGATTGCTTTTTCTGTTTCGTTCATGGATTTCAACATCAAATTACAAGCATCAACTTAAAAGCGGGATCAATTATTTCGATAATAGTGAACCAATTGAACCAATGTTTGGTTAAAAGCACCAGAGATATTATGAAGTGTCAAACTGTAGGTTGGGGTGGCTGACCGGATTCGAACCGGCGACCCCCGGAACCACAATCCGGTGCTCTAACCAACTGAGCTACAACCACCACGTATAATGGGATCAGAAATTAGGATTCAATGGATAAGTGTCAATCTGATTGAGGGAAGTCAAAAGGAAAAATAGTTAAAAAATAAAATGCAGTTGAAACATATTTCGGTATTAAACCTTTTTGTTTTATAAGTAAAATAAACTTTTGAGCAACGAAACATTTTAGTTATAAAAATTTATCCCTTAATTATAAATGATAGGGATACGGACGAAACCTTTTGTAGGTTTACCTTCCCTTAAAGAGGGGGCAAATCGCCATTTTTTTACTGCTCGCAAAGTCGGTTTTTCCAATTCCTCGTGGGTAGATTCTTCTACTTCGATATTAGTTACGTAACCCCTTTTACTGATCTGTAACATAAGGAGGACTCGTCCTTCAGTAATATTATCTAAAATATATTGTGGTAGTTCAGGTTCAGTTACAGCTATAGGACGTGGAGGTTTATATTTGATACTACCTTTTACATAATCTTCACGCTGTTGTTTCAAATAATCTTTCTTGTTACTATAATATTGAGCCCGTTTCCAAAAATTATCAACCGTAGTGTGCATATCATCCGTCGTTTGGTCGAGTGCAGTCAATAGGCCTTCACCTACCCGTGACCCATGCTCTACTGATCTAGCTAACCAATAATAAAACTGTTCATCATCTTGATTGACAGCAATACCTTTATAATACCAATGCGCGAGACGCATTTCTGCTCTATGGTAATTTTGTGTTGCCGATGCTCGTAGTAGTTCCAGTGCTTTTTCGATATCCTGATCGATCGCAAGGCCTAGGAAGTAATATTCAGAGAGGAGAAGCTGCGCTTGGGCGTAACCAAGATTACTTGCTTCATGATAATAGGTAAAAGCCAAGTTTTCATCAATCTCTACTCCCAACCCCTTTTTATATATGTGTCCAAGTAAATACTTAGCAAGTGAACTCCCTTGTTCACTTGCCTCTGTGAGGAATTTAAGACCTTTTTCATAATCAGCTTTAACACCACGTCCCAATATATAAGCACGTCCTAATAAAGTTAAGGCCCGGGTATCTTTTTGCTCGGCTGCATACTTGTACCAATGAATAGCTTGATTAAAATCCTGTTCAATATTGATGCCCGATTCATACCAAAAACCTAAATTGCTTTGAGCTTTAGCATCACCTTGGATAGCGGCCTGACGATTCCATGATAGGGCTTTTTCTGTTTCCGCTTCAAAACCTTTATCAGTTTCTAAAATTTTAATTAATTGTTCAATCGCGGGTCGGTATCCCAAAGCAGCCGCTTGTTCATAATAAGCTATGGCTTTATTCAACTTTCGCTTTCCCGTTGGATTTTTTTCATAATATAGCCCTAACCTCCATAGAGCTATGGGGTGATTGAGTTTTGCGGCTTTTTCCCACCAGTATACTGCTTTCTTATGATTTTGCTGTACCCCTCGTCCAATAGAATGAAGCACCCCCAGGTTATAGTAAGCGATCTTATTTTTTGAAATTGCCTGATCTTTGTTCCAAATTAATACACGATCATAGTTTTCCTTAAATTTTTCGGGTACGGTGATCATCCATCCTATTTTTTTTTTGTAACATTCGAGGTGGCAGATAGATTCTTTTCGGCAAAACCTCGATAACGAGAAGCAACGACATTTTCCTCAATAGATTTCTTATCACCAGAAAATTTCCATGCCATGTAGCGGGCAGCTGCAACATCACCCCGTACAGCCGCTTGCCGTAGGTAAAGTTCGCTTAGGATGTTATCGAGGTCAACGCCGAGTCCGAGTTCATGCATTAATCCTAACCATGTCAGAGCTTCTGTATTTTTATTTATACTCAAAGGAAGAAGTATAGCATGTGTCCTTAAATAATCACCTTTATCAAATGAGCTGCGGGCCAATGCCAATTGTTCGGTAGAGTTAGTATTTTTAATGGTTTCTTTTGACTCAGCAAATATGATATATGGAATCAATAAAAAACAGCTATATAAAGTGATGTTTATCCTGAGCAAAACGGCAATTAATTTAAATTTTGTTGCCAGTATATGCATATAAAAGTTCAGATTTTTAAGACGTTTAAAAGGTATTAAAATAAATCTAATAAGTAATTATAATAATCGTCAAGAAAGGGGGAATTGAGAAGCGATAAACTGACAATTGGATATTATAAGTTTATTAGGTAAAAGATACATTATGCATAAATAAAGTTAGTTCGAAGCGAAAATCAGTATTTCAAACTAAAGAATTTATTCAAATGAAGATCAGGTGTTCCAAACTAATAAATCGACTCCTTATTAGTAATACCCGATTCAAGCTGCTATTACTCAATATCTAGAGGTCTCGAACGACAGCTTTAGCTACACCCTGAATGATAAGTTCGGCGACGGGATAAAGCTCTGGGAATAATTTATTTTCTGCTTTAAGATAAGGAGCACATCCAGATTTTTTAACAAAACGCTTTAATGTCGTTTCTCCATCGATAAGCCCTGCGACAATATCGTTGTTTTTAGGAGGGCATTGTTCTACGATAACAGTATCACCATCGAAGATCCCAGCATCAATCATACTTTCTCCTTGTACTCTAAGTGCAAAACAGCGACGTGAGTTATAGCGGCTCACTGTTTCTACGTCGACTTGTAACCTCCCAATTTCACCAGAAGCTTCAACTCCATCAGGGTAGCCGGCAGCAATGTTGCCATAGATGGGTAGCTCGATGATATCGATCGCTTTTTTAGGTTTTTTTATCGTCTTCAAGGTCCATTGTGATACGGAAAGTACGGGCCTGGCCAGTTACGCGACTAATATAACCTTTCTTCTCAAGAGCACGTAAGTGACCCATAACTGCATTGGTACTTTTAAAACCAAAGTGGGACTGAATCTCCCTAAAACTCGGCCAAGTATTATTGGTTCGCATGTGAAGCAGGATATACCCTAATATCTCCTGCTGTCTGATGGTGAGATTTTCCATCGTGTTCATTTGTTTAGATAAACAAGTGTTCACTGTCAAGTTGTTTATTTGATGATGTGAACCATAACTAGGAATTTCAAAAAGGTTTTCTAATGGTAAAGATGGTTGTTCTTTATTTTCAAAAGTCTGCACTACCAGGGGTACGAGGGAAAGGAATAACATCTCGAATATTAGGGATACCTGTTAAAAACATAAGCATGCGTTCAAACCCAAGGCCAAATCCGCTGTGCGGGACGGTTCCATATTTGCGCAATTCCAGATACCACCAATATTCCTTTGGGTCAAGGTGATGGGTTTTAAAATTATCTAACAATACGTCTAGTCTTTCTTCCCTTTGGCTACCTCCAACTATTTCACCAATTCCCGGTACTAGAACATCCATTGCTCTAACCGTTTTACCATTTTCGTTTAATCGCATGTAAAAGGGTTTAATCGCTCTAGGATAATTAAATACCGTCACAGGACGTTTAAAATGTTTTTCCGTAAGAAATCGCTCATGTTCTGATTGTAGGTTGGAACCATAGGAAACTGGAAATTTAAATTTCTGACCGGACTTTTTAAGAATATTTACAGCATCACTGTAGGTAATACGTTCAAAGGGTTTATCGAGGACAAAGTTTAAGCGTTTGAGTAGGTCCTTATCAATAAAGCGGGTGAAAAGTTGTAAATCTTCATCACAGTTTACTAGTGTATCCTGGACAAGATATTTTACAAGGGATTCGGCCATATCCATGTTTCCCTCTAGATCACAAAATGCCATTTCCGGTTCTATCATCCAAAATTCACTAGCATGTCGTGAAGTATTAGAATTCTCTGCACGAAAAGTCGGACCAAAAGTATAGACTTTGGTGAAAGCGCTTGCAAAAATCTCAGCTTCGAGTTGTCCACTTACAGTTAAATACGTTGGGCGAGCAAAAAAATCTTTTGAATAATCGATGCCGTTATCTTCTATACCATTAAGCTTGCCATTTATAGTGGTGACACGAAAAAGTTCTCCAGCACCTTCACAATCACTTGCAGTGATAATAGGGGTATGAACAAGAATAAAATTTCGCTCTTGGAAAAAGTTGTGTACGGCGTAAGATAGTCGATTTCGCAGTCTAAAGATACAACCAAAAATATTAGAGCGTGGACGCAAATGTGCGATATCACGAAGAAATTCTTGGCTATGGCCTTTTTTTTGTAAAGGATAGGATGTATCTGAAGCCCCAATAAGTTTGATTCCATCCGCTTGTAACTCCCACTTCTGACCTTTACCAACAGATTCAACCAATTTGCCAAATACTGCGACCGAAGAACCTGTTGTTAGTTGGTTAATATTTGTATAATCTGAAAGAGTGACGTCGATAATGATTTGAAGATTCTTTAGGCAGGAGCCATCATTGATCTCAATAAACGAAAAAGTTTTGGAATCTCTCCTTGTTCGAACCCATCCTTCAACTCGCACATTTTTATATGGTGACTGGCAGGAAAGAATTTCCTTTACAAGTAATTTTTCCATTATCAATAGACGGTAATTAAAAGAATTTAAAAGAGAAAGCGATTAATCGTGTAATGGGTAATGTGAACAGTTTGTAGGACTGATTTATGTATTATCTATTAACTTCAATCCACGTATCTCAGAATCATTATTTATTGCACTGGTATGAAAAATACAATAAAGTTTACCATTTGGCAGACGAGCAATTGATGGATATCCGCATGCTGAAGCCCATCCATTGTAAGTGCTTGGTGATTTGTATAACTGCCCTCCATAAGACCATGACTGTCCATTATCAGAACTGAGACTGTAGCTAATGCCCGGTTTCCCCGGTTCCATATCCCGATAAATACATATAATCGCAGTCTCTAACTGAAATATACAGGGACAATGTCCTTTAAAACCTGTTTTTTTGATAGGAGTCCAAGAGTTCCCTTCATCAGCTGAATAAGTCTGGTAGGTTTCATAAGGCGGATCATCAGTTCGGATAGTAGCAATGAGGCGTCCATCGCGAAGTCTCAGTAAGTCAGCCTCACGGAAATTAAGCTTTGAGTTTGAAGCGATGACGGAAATTTTATTCCAACTCGCCCCATTATCTACTGAGGCTGCAACGCTGACTTCAGATGGTGCATCTTTTATATCAGCACCCTGGAATGCAATCATTATGTTATTATCTGGCAATCCTTGGGTTATACCCTGCCCAGAAGGTTCGTTCCAGTTTTTAAATACGTGGATAGCAGATCCAATTCTTTCCCAGGTACGACCATGGTCAGAAGAAAAAGTTGGAAAAATTGTAAAACGACCAGTATCAAAGTTTGACTTTTGTAAAAGCATGATGAGTTGTCCATCTGACATCTGAAGTATCCTTTGTGCACCGAGCCAGGCCCATCCTGGTTCGGCGATCAATGCCATGGGTTCTTCCCAGATATGTCCTCCATCCTGAGACCAGGTTCCGACGATAGCTCCGTGAGAAAAATTAAACATGTCCCAACCTATACGGTAAGTAACGATAAGCTCTCCATCAGGTAAACACTGCAACCCTGCCCGAGAACGGTGCCTTTTGTAGGGACCACCTGCAATAACGACCTTGTCAATAATTTCAATTGGATCTTTTTTCATTAGTTATAGTCTTACCAATTATATATTGAACAAATTAAATTCATTCTTATTTAGTTATCGCTAAAATAATTTTGTTAAAGCAATACTCATTTGTTACATTTATTAATTTTTTAAATAATTATGACAAAAGGAAAGTACAAAGCTGCAATAATAGGTGTTGGTTTTATTGGAGGAGCAGATCAGGTTTCTGGCGATATCTTAGGTCAATTAGTCAGCAATATGGATGGCACTCATTATCAAGCCTTTGATAAACACCCATGTGTTGAAATTGTAGCAGGTAGTAGTCGTGATACTGGCCGGCGAGCAAGATTTGAAAAAAAAATCAGGGGCAAAAACGTACGTGGACTGGAGAGAAATGATTGATAAGGAAGCAATTGATATTGTCAGTGTAGCAACCTATACACCAGTTCATGCTGAAATTACGATTGCATGTGTAAAGAAAGGGATTCCAGTGATCTATTGTGAAAAACCTATTGCTACGTATCAATCTGATGCAGAAAAAATGGTCCAAGTTTGTGATAAAGCAGGTGCTCTTTTAGTAATTAATCACAACCGACGATTTAATTGTAACTTTCGACGATTA
>PNEW01000079.1 GCA_002922725.1 Verrucomicrobia bacterium Opi.OSU.00C
TCCGCAATGGCCATTGGGACCTGTGCCTGAGCTTCAACAAGCTTAGCTTGCATTTCCTCTACTTTGGCACTCATTTCTTGTTCAACAGCAACCGCCGCTGCACGACGAATTTCAGCTTGGGCTTGAGCTACTTTTTTGTTCGCCTCAGCCTGAGCTTCCTGAAGTTGTGCTCCAATATTCTGACCAACATCCACATCTGCAATATCAATAGACAGTATTTCAAAAGCTGTTCCCGTATCCAATCCACGTTGAAGTACATTTTTAGAAATAGAATCAGGATTTTCCAAAACCCACTTGTAAGTATCAGATGAACCAATTGTTGTCACGATTCCCTCGCCAACACGGGCAATTATTGTTTCTTCCTGTGCGCTGCCAACATAGTGATCGAGATCACTTCGCACTGTTACCCTCGCTCGCGCTTTTACCTGAATTCCATCTTTGGCCACACCATCAATCGTCGAGCGTCCTGATTCCGGGTTAGGACATTCAATAACCTTGGGGTTAATTGAAGTACGAACCGCTTCCATTACTGATTTACCACTTCCTTTAGTGGCAAGGTCAATAGCGCAAGCACGATTCCAATCTATAGTTATTCCCGCCTTAAGCGAATTAATAAGAGCTTGGGTGGTTTGGATGACATCACCTCCAGCAAGGTAATGTTGTTCAAATTCGTCACTCGGTATATCAACACCTGCTTTGGCCGCTGTAATGCGTGCATCCACAATTAAGGAATAAGGGACGCCACGTAAACGCATAGCAATCAAGGTGGCAATATTAACGGGAGCACCAGATAACCATGCCTTCAACCACACGTTAAAGAACGATATTATAAGAATAAAGAGAACCAGCAGAAAAATTCCGGCGACGACAAGAAATATCTGTGGGAAGGTAATGGCAATAGGTATTTGCATAGTATTATTATGAATCGTGTTAAAAGACAAACAAAATTAAAATATTATCTAAAATAGAGATTTATTAGAAAGTTAATATTGTCAAATTTTGTCACGCTTGAAAAGCACAGAATGAATGTGCTTGTTTAGTCAACTAATGTTTTTTTTACAATCACTTTATAATTATCATAATTTACGACTTCAATCGGTGTTCCTGCATCAAGTAAGCCACCATTCGTAGTAGCCTCATATTCCTTACCTTCAATCCGTATTTTACCAGTTGGAGCCATAGTAGTGAGGGATTCACCACTTTTACCAATAATATTTTCTTCTGTTTGCGGTATATTACTGCTTCCCTCAACTGCTGTATTAAGAAAAAACTTCTTGCCCAGATGGGTTCTAGGCAAAATTTTAATTTCAAGAATTAACATCCCAATTGAAATCCCAAGGGCTATAAAAAAAGTAATTAATCCACTAAGTGCCCCTAACTCAGTGTATGCTATCACACATGCAATCAGCATGAGGATGCCACCTATAGCAGCAAGTATTCCCCCTGGTACTATAATTTCAAAAAAGAAAAGAATCAGCGCAACTGACATTAAAGTTATAATTAAACTCATGTGTCTATCTTTCTTACTTTGAGAGCAAAATTTTGATGTCCTGTAACTTGAATACTCCCCCCACGGTCTAAAGTCCCAAACCCCAATACGGCTTCAAATCGTCTACCGTCAATATCAACTTGACCGGCAGGATGTAAGTCAGTTATGGCCACACCACAAGAACCCACTTGTGGTAATTCGCCTTCACCCTCTAAGCTACTGCCGCCACCTGCAGTCAACGGATTAGGTCCAGCAACACCACCAGATAGAGTCAATTTATCCCAAACCCACGATTTAGGAAGAAATCGCCAGATTAGAAATGCACCACAAATCGCAATAGAGATGGAAAGTGCAAGTTGATATACAGGTGGCCAAAAAACACCAGGATTTAAATCTAATATATTACCCGGCCAAATATCAGCCAAAGACCAAATTAGTGATCCTAGGACCAAGGCCAATCCAACCAATGCAGGAATCACTATTCCTGGAAAAACAAATAATTCTATGGCAATAAATATAAGTCCTAAAACAAATAGTATAATAGCCTCTTGTCCAGCAAGGCCAGCGACATAATTACTAATAAAAACGATAAGTAAGATTCCTATACCTATACCACCAATAATACCAAAATTGGGTGTTTTAAATTCGATAATAAGGCCGAGAAGGCCAAGTCCCATGAGAACTGGTTTGATCATGTCAAGATACTGTGCGAGTGATTCGGACCAGGTAATTTCAAAAGTTTTTATGTCATGATTACCCACTCCATATTTTGTATTGAGTACATCTTCTATAGAACTCGCAATTCCCTTACCAAGAAGAGGCCTTGGGGGATTTCCATACTCCGTTATCGCTTCGCGTGCAGTTAAAGAAAGTAGTTCACCCTCGGACTTAATTACCCTTTCATCTATTTCGAGGACATAATCCTCGTCCATCATCGCGCGTATCACCTCGGCACGATAGGGGTATTCCCCTGTATAAGTGCGTATCTTCGCTCTTAAATGGCTCATTACTTTTAGTTTTGCTGTCTCGGGAATTTCTTGTCCACCAGTCATGATTGGGGCCGCAGCTCCAATCTGCCCTTTAGGAGCAAAATATATTTCCTCTGTGGACGCAGCAATAAATGCTCCCGCTGACGTAGCGTCAACATCCACATAAGTAATAGTCTCTCCTTCAAAACGGTCGAGCATATCCATTATCTCCAAAGTAATATCTACTCTTCCACCCGGTGTGTTCATATCGAGAACAATAACATCAATGTCATTATCTATAGCCTCTTTTAGACTTCTTCGGAGAATGAAATGTATAGGTTTTGAAATCATTCCTTCAATAGGGATAACATAAACATTGTAAAATGCATCTTCACTTGATGATACTGGTCCAATTTCTTCAATCGACTGAGAAGCATTGGTTGTTTCTTCATCTGTTTTGTTGAATACAGCATCTGATAAATCATTCGTTATTTTGGTCTCGCAGTCCTCATTAACTGCTACATATGAATCAACTGAGAGCTCTAAAGTCATGTTATTTTTGCCATCAAAAATTGAATTCGTGACAGCCCGATCACTATAACTTTGCTTCTCCTTGGTCTCAGCAAATACCAAAGGATTAAATACTATCAATCCAAATATAAAATGTATTAGGAGCATCAGTTGGGTGAAACCATTCGCTTTAATATAATATTTTTTTTTAATGCCATTTTATATCTTTTTAATAAAACAGTTAGTTTCTTAAAGCAAGTCCGAGAAAGACTAAGTATCATTATCTATTAAGAATATTATGCCACTGAATATCTAACCTTTTTTGACATTTTTATAAAATATGATCTTGAATGATTTATAAAATTTACCAATCTCCAATTGCACCGTCAGCATAGTAAGAACGCTGTGGTAATTCTTGCTTAAAAGGATGTTTGGCAACTTCTTTTTCATCGATCTCTACACCTAGCCCAGGTTTCGTGTTCGGCCTCACAATCCGACCTGTTTTTTCAACTTCGAATCCCCAAGAAACAATATCTTTCCGCCAAGGTACATCCTGATGAACGGCTTCACAAATAATATAACTCGGTGTTGCAAAACCTAACTCAAGGGAAGCAGCTGTACTAACAGGTCCCTGTGGGTTATGTGGAGCCATAGCCACGCGATAAGCTTCAGCTAGACTCGCTATGCGTCGCGCTTCACTCAGACCTCCACAATGAGTAATATCCGGTTGAATAATACTACAACCACCACATGCCAGCAAATCACGAAAAGCGTGTATTCCAATTAAACGTTCTCCTGTGGCAATTGGCGTCGAAACAGATTTTTGTATAGCTGCAATGTCTTCATAGACTTCTGGCCAACAGGGTTCTTCAAAAAAATATAGGCCATAAGGTTCCAGTGCCTTAGCAAAAAGCATACCCATACGCGGTGAAGGTCGAGCATGGCAGTCAACCATTATATCTACATTTTCACCTACCGCATCGCGCATGGCTTCGACACAAGCTTCCGCATAACGAATTGGTTTAAGACCTTCAATAGGCATAGTTTCCGGTACAGGCATTGACTTAAAGGCCGTAAAACCAGCCTCTACAACTTCTTGCGCCAACTCGCCAAAACGCTTGGCATCATCAGGTTTCGTCTCATAATAGTCTTCCATTTTTCCACCTCCAAGATGACAATAAAGTCGAACATAATCGCGAACAGGGCCACCCCACAACTGGTGACAAGGAGTATCTTTAAGTTTCCCTAAAATATCCCATAATGCGAGATCAATCCCGCTGATCGCTGTACCACGTACAACCCCATTTCCATGCCAGAAATGCTGACGGTACATCATTTGCCATAGATATTCGATTCGTCTAGGATCTTCTCCGATAAGAAGAGGTGAAATATCTTCTATTGCACCGACGACAGCCCGAGTGTGCCACTCCAAAGTTGCTTCACCCCAACCGAAGAGTCCGGGTTGATCTGTAAGAACCTTTACGAAAATCCAGTTACGCATTCGCGCATTACATATAATAGTTTCAATTTTTGTTATTTTCATCGTAACTAAATCGATTAACAATAAATCTCGAAAACAGGAAGCTTAATTTATAAGAACGTTAATTTTTAAATTGTCTTAAAATCGACTCATAATAGTATTTAACTAAACGCTATTACCCTTAAGATTGACAATTCAGCAATTCCGATCATTTTTCACGACCTATGCCTGGTAGCTCAGCGGTAGAGCAGGTGGCTGTTAACCACTTTGTCGCAGGTTCGAATCCTGCCCGGGCAGCCATTTTCTCAATATGTCAACCACTCTCATAACTAGCAATTACTCTTAATACTTCAAAGGATGAGCACAAAGCTCGACATCTTTTACTTGATATTTGACAATTGATAAATGTCACTAAACTTAACTCTTCTTGGAACCGGCACTCCAACGCCGTTGACCCAAAGAGCCGGTTCTAGTTATTTAGTCACGATAAACGACGAAGCGTTGCTTTTTGATTGTGGCCCCGGATGCGTACGTCGATTAATTGAGAAAGGTATTGCACCAGCTCATATTACTAGCCTTTTCCTTACTCATTTGCATTATGATCATTGCGTTGACTATGGTTATCTCGTCTTGAATCGCTGGGATCAGGGTGCAGGTAAAATTGATGAGCTGGAAGTTTATGGGCCTGAATATACACGCCAAATGACCGATGCACTCTTTGGTGCAAAAGGGGCCTTTAATCCTGACCTGATGGCTCGTACTCAACACCCAACAAGCCATTTCATATACGAACAGCGAGGTGGCAATTTACCCCGAACACGCCCCTCACCTATCGTGACTGAAGTAACAACCAATTCAGAAATTAAACGAGATAATTGGACCCTTAAAGTAGCAGAAGTAATACATGTCCAACCTTACCTTACCTGTCTGGCCTATCGTTTAAATACTTCCTCGAACGCCATTGTTTTTGGTGGAGACACCGCCCCTGTCAATAGTCTGACTCAACTGGCAAAAGATGCTGATGTACTACTACATATGTGTCATTTTTTTTAATGACACGAACAACGATTCTAGATTAACTGGCTATTGTTCTGGCCATCTTGATGCGGCTCGTACTGCTCAAGAAGCTGGAGTCAAGATTTTGGTTCTGGTACATATTTCAGAGCAAATAGATCAGCCTGGCATCCGTGAACGAGTTTTATCTGAAACTGGAAAAATATTTAATGGAACAATTATTTTTGGAAAAGACTTACTCGACATACCAATAAACCCCATCAAACCTTCTCTATCAATTGAGAAAAACAAGTGATGAATATTGAGGCTTTCGCAAATTACTATGAAAGATAAAAAGTGGAACTACCAATAATTAATATTTAACGATTTAAACTTAATAAGATGAACAAATTTCAAAATTCAAAAGAAAAAATACGTGCCTGGTTGAATACTCACTTTAATCAGGATGGGCTAAGTAATGACGATGCTTCTGATTCGCGGTATTATTATAAAGCCCCCTACCTCTTTACTATGGTTGGATCGCGATCCAAAGGCGCACAAGTGGCAAAACAGGTTAAAGAACATTTTATAGACTCAGAAGGTAATCTCATAGGGCCCCCGGATTTTTCGCTTGAAAATCGCATCTATGCCATGGGATGGTTGGGTTTTGGCGCAATATTTGTAGAACGGTTTGATTTAGCAGAAATTATAGCTAACCGAATAATACAAATTCAGAATTCAATTTCCGGAGGTATTCATTTACCTGATGAAGATGCAGGTGAAGAGCTTGCAGAAGTTTGTTTTTCCGCAGGTGCTGGAATGGCTTTGGTCGCCACAGGAAAAATTGCTAGAGCTAAACTCATGGCTGATCGTTTTGTGACATTACTTGATGAACAGCCCGAGAAGGATTGCTATTATAATCGATTCCGTTCCGATGGATCTGTATTTGCAAAATCGGCAAAAGGTTGGGAAAAGTCATATAACCTTAAATTAGATGAACAACGTCCCGCAAATTTTGCAACTGTTGTTATGGCTCTCGTTTGGACCGGTAGAGCGACAAGAGAAAAGTCATATTTCATCGCCGCCCAACGTTATGTTGATTGGGTCTATAAACATGAACTGGACCCGGCTCATTTTGGACGGGCGACTAAATTTGGCTGGGCCATGCTCTCTTTGTATGAAGAAACTAGTAACCCTACACTATTGGAACATGCGAAACACTTAGGCGATGTTCTTTTAAGTCATCAATGTAATGACGGATTTTGGTATTCAAGACCAGGACACAATGGGGATGAACCTGCATGGATGCGGTT
>PNEW01000080.1 GCA_002922725.1 Verrucomicrobia bacterium Opi.OSU.00C
TGTTAAAATTACTCTTTAACCTGATAGGAATGGGATTACCGTATGTGGCGAATAAAAAGTAAATATTGGAATTTCCCCATTTTTGAAACTGGACCAGACATAAAATCTTAAAGTATTCTGCTAATAGATGACAATCCCAGTCTCGAGTCAAAATACCGGAACCTCGACCGAAGCAGAAAGTAAAATGGTCAACCTTGAAACTAAGTTTAATTCAATATCAAAAACCATTGCCCAAGGAACCAAGGTATTACTTGGTCTCCAACATCCCAATGGATACTGGTGTTTCGAATTAGAAGGCGATGCAACAATACCGGCTGAGTATATAATGATGATGCATTATATGGGTGAAGTCGATATAGAATTACAAAACAAGATTGGTATTTACCTTCGTGACCATCAATTGCCAGAGGGTGGTTGGCCACTTTATTTAGGTGGTGAAGGGAATATCAGTTGTACCGTAAAAGCCTACTACGCCTTAAAACTAATAGGTGACAAACCTGAAGAACAACACATGAAAATGGCCAGAGATGCGATTCATTCTTGGGGTGGTGCAGCGCGTAGTAACGTTTTTACACGGATAACGTTAGCTTTATTTGAGCAAATCCCATGGAGAGGTGTCCCTTGTTTACCGGTTGAGTGCATGCTTTTACCACGATGGTTTCCTTTTCATATTTTGAAGATATCATACTGGTCTAGGACCGTTATGATCCCCCTTCTCATCCTTTACCATTATAAACCAAAAGCTGAAAACCCATGCAAAATTTCTATTACTGAACTTTTTATTACTCCTCCTAATGAAGAGAAAAATTATTTCCTTATTCGCTCACGCCTTAATCACGTGTTTTTGCTCATTGATAATATGGTACGATTTCTTAGCCCTTTTATTCCCAAAGCAATACATAATCGAGCTCTAAAAAAAGCTGAATCATGGATGATCGAACGACTGAATGGCAATGATGGTCTAGGAGGCATTTTCCCTGCCATGGTTAATGCTTACGAAGCATTGGTGTCGATGGGTTATTCCAAAGATCATCCTTATTGTGCCACTGCACGTGAAGCTTTGGATAGACTTATAATAGAAAAGGATAAAAAAGCTTACTGCCAACCTTGTGTTTCTCCAGTCTGGGATACGGGATTAGCCTGCCTGACCCTCCTCGAATGTCAGGGTTCAAAAAATTTAAATGCAGTGAATAAGGCTTTGGACTGGCTAACTGAAAAGCAGCTGTTAGAAGATCCCGGTGATTGGCGAGAATATCGACCTACACTGTCAGGAGGGGGATGGGGATTTCAGTTTAATAATAGCCATTATCCAGATTTAGACGACACTGCGGTTATCGCATTTGCAATGTCAAAATATAAAGGGAATAAATTTCAAAAATCTGTACAACGGTCAATAAACTGGATTGTAGGGATGCAATCACGCAATGGTGGGTTTGCATCCTTTGATGCTGATAATGACCACTATTACCTTAATGAGATACCTTTTGCAGATCACGGTGCATTATTGGATCCGCCAACAAGCGATGTGACCGCCCGCTGTCTTATGTTGTTGTCACAATCTTTATCAAAGAAAAACAACTATCAAAAGGTATTGGAAACTTGTTTGAAGTTTTTAAAAAACGAACAGGAAAAAGACGGCTCCTGGTTTGGAAGATGGGGCACGAATTATATTTATGGAACATGGTCTGTGCTCATCGCTTTAGAAGAAGCAGGGGTTAGCAAAAAGGATTCATTAATACGGAAAGCAGCCATTTGGTTAAAATCCAAACAACGCGATGATGGTGGTTGGGGTGAAACTAATGATTCTTATGTAGACATCAGTCATAGCGGACAAGCATTAAGAAGCACATCTTTTCAGACAGCATGGGCACTACTCGGGTTAATGGCTGCCGGAGAAGTTAATGCCGTGGAGGTAGAACGAGGTATTGATTTTCTGCTTAGTTCTCGAACTCCATCTGGACTTTGGAATGACGAGGAATACACATCACCCGGGTTCCCTCGTGTATTTTATTTAAAGTACCATGGATATGATAAGTACTTTCCACTATGGGCTCTTGCTCGTTACAAAACTCTTCTCTCCCCGAAAAACTTGTGAAACTGGGAATTGTTGTAGCATTGTCTGAAGAACTAAAAAGCCTGACTGACAAGAAAATCGAAAGTGGCAGTTTTTTAAAATTAAATAATGACATATTTCTCTCCCTTTCTGGAACTGGTCCGGATCATGCAGCCAAGGCAGCTAAAGATTTAGTTGAACAAGGTGTAAATGCATTACTTAGCTGGGGCTGTGCTGCTAGCCTAACTGGCGAGCTTGAATCAGGTAGCCTTCTTATTCCTAAACAAGTTGAATGTGAAAACGGAATTGTTCTACCAGTAGACATAGAATGGCATAACCGACTATACCTCTTTTTATCGGAAAAATTACAGCCCCAAAAGGGTCGTTTGTTAGAAAGCAAACAAATCGTACCAGATCCTGATAAGAAAAAGTGGCTTCACAAGAAATCTGGGGCTATAGCTGTCGATATGGAAAGTGCTTCTATTGCTAAAGTAGCGCAAAAAAATGATTTAAGCTTTCTCGCAGTTAGAGCTATTGCAGATACTGTAAATCGTCAGATCCCCCAATGTATTTTAAATTCCGTGGATTACGATGGCCAAATCAGAAAGCTTTATCTTTTCAAACAGTCAATACTACATCCCGTCGATTGGGTTGCTTTAGCAAAATTAGGACATCAATTTTCAGCAGCTAAAAAAACATTAAAAATGGTTGCTGCTATTTCTCCTCCAAATTTTTTTGCTAGAAATCTTCTAATGACCGAAAGGCGATTATTTAATGATGAATAAAAGTTTTAGAGGACCTACTCGATTTTTAAATTGGTGGGCACACACAGTATATCAAAGCTCACTCTTAATTGTAATCACAGCCTTTCTTCTGACTTCGGGCATATTTTACTACACAATAAATAATTTAGGGATTAACACGAATGTTGATGATATGATCTCCCGAGATCTTCCTTTTCGTCAAACCTACTCTAAATATCAATCAGCATTCCCCCAACATATTGGTGTCATTGTTATCGTTGTTGAAGCCGATACCCCTGAGTTTACAAATGAAGCAGCAAAACTTTTGGTCGATCGAATTAACAAAGAAAAAGATTTTTTTATCGATGCATATTTACCAACAGGAGGAAAGTTTATCGAAGAACACAGCCTTCTTTATTTAAGCTTTGATGAACTGGAAAATCTCACGAACAAGGTAGCGAAAGTACAACCAGCTCTAGTATCACTATATCAGGATATGAGTCTTCGTGGTCTTTTCACTATGCTTGAATCTGCAGTTAAACATATGGATGAAGATCCAGAAATCAAACTGAAGCCTCTATTACTAAATATTAATAATGCGTTAGAAGCCGACATAAAAGGGCAACCTTTTCGCTTATCCTGGCAGGAGTTAATGAAAAATGAAAGACCATATACTGATAATAGGCGATCCATCATCATTGCGCGACCTCACTTTGACTATAGTAAATTATTCCCTGCCCAAGATTCGATGAGTAAAGTTCGTTCAATAGGGAATGAACTCGAAAGCAAATATAATTGGGGGATTCGAATACGTATCACTGGCAATGCCGCGCTCGGTCATGATGAAATGAAAAGCTTAATTGGTGGGACTAGCAAAGTAGGCGTATTTACCATCGTTGTGGTCTGTCTTTCACTCTTTATTGGGTTACGTTCATTACCAATGGTCATTACCACAATAATATCACTGGTCATGGGTATCATTATAACAGCTGGATTTGCAGCTATTTCGGTCGGACATCTGAATTTAATTTCAATTGCTTTCGCCGTTCTTTATCTCGGATTGGGTGTCGATTATGCGATCCATCTATGTTTGCGATTCCGTGAACTGATTCTGGATGGTATACCTAAAGAAGAGTCGTTAGTCAGAAGCATTGTCGATATAAGCCCCTCCTTAACGATGTGCACTTTATCTACTGCTATTGGTTTCTATTCGTTTATTCCGACCGCTTATGCAGGAGTTTCTGAACTAGGTCTGATATCAGGAACCGGCATGTTCATAAACCTGTTAATAAATTTAACTGTATTGCCAGCTCTATTAAAAATAATGATTTCACATAAGGGATTGATGCAAATGAGGGCTAGTGGACAGACTGGCTTAACAAAACGAAAGTCATTTATTTCACGTCAGGGAAACTGGATTCGTTGGTCCAGTTTGTTTTTCATTATTGGATCTATCTTACTACTACAGAAAATTCAATTCGAATTTGATCCTATAAAACTCAGAGATCCCAACACTGAATCAGTTTCTACAATCATCGATATCATAGAATCGAGTGATAGACATCCTTCTTCGATTATTGCTCTAAGATCTGATGATGGTAGCACGCGGGAAACAGTAAGTACCTTAGGAGATCTAAAAACAGTTGATCGGGTAGTTTCCATCCATAGCTTCGTGCCTGATGATCAAGAAGAGAAACTATATTTAATAGAAGATTTAGATCTCATTCTAGGACCATCATTTCTCAATACCGTACAGACCCCCCCCCCCCGTCATATGACGAGCAGATTATACAAATTCGGAGTTTTATGGATAAGCTGGAAAACCAAACTAAAATCACTGTAACTGAAGAATTATCCAGAATGTCACAGTTGTTAAATCAATGGCTTACTATATTGAACACTGATAGAAGGGATGAGGCAAAGCACCGTTTATCAAGATTCCAGAAAAGTCTTCTTGAAACATTCCCGTTCTTACTCGGCACACTTAAGACTGCACTTTTATCAGAACCTTTTGGAAAAGAAGACCTACCAAAGGATCTCTTCTCGCGGTGGGTAAGCACAGATGATCAATATCGCATTCAAATATTTGCCCGAGAAGATATTTCAAAAAACGATAAGCTTGCACGTTTTATTAGTGATGTACGAAGTGTTGCACCAGACGCTACTTCTGGTCCAGTCTTTGTCTATGAGGCGGGGAACGCAATACTTGATTCCTTCAAGCAAGCATTTCTGTTAGCATTTTTGTTTATAACCATTTTATTATTCATTATTCTACGTAATCCTTTTGATCCTTTACTTGTACTTATTCCGTTGATCGTCGCTGGTGTATTTACAGGTGCTTTTACTATTATTTTAGATATTCCATTCAATTTCGCCAATATCATTGCTCTTCCCCTTTTATTAGGTCTTGGGGTGGATAATGGTATTCATATGGTATATCGAATGCGATATATAAACCCCAACAATCAAGATTTTCTTCAAAGTAGCACTGCGCGAGGGGTATTTTTCAGTGCGATAACGACTATTTTAAGTTTTGGGGCTCTTATTTTTCTTTCTCATCAAGGCACTTCGAGCTTAGGCAGACTTTTAACACTTGGAATTCTATCAATCATGGTAACAACGTTGATTATTCTGCCAGCTTTTTATACACTTCTCAAATTTAGACAGACTGAAGAACGTGAATGAATATCATCTATGACAACATTAGTCACAGGTTCTACTGGTTTTTTAGGATCTGCCATTCTTAGGCAGTTGCTCAAAAAAGGACATAATGTACGCGCCCTTGTCCGTCAAAATAGTGATCGACGTAACCTTGATGGTTTGAAAGTTGAAACTGTATATGGCGATTTAACTGATCAAGCCTCTCTTCTTAATGCCTTAAAGAATTGCGATTCTTTATTTCATGCAGCTGCAGATTATCGTTTGTGGGTACCAAATCCTCCAGAAATCTATCACCATAATGTCAATGGAACGCGTAACCTCATGACTGCAGCTGCACAATGCGGAATTAAGCGTATCATATACACTAGCAGCGTTGCAACTCTTGGTATTAATAAAGATGAGTCACCAGCTGATGAAATAACTCCTGTATCACTCGATGATATGATCGGCCATTACAAACGCTCAAAATTTCTAGCGGAGCGAGAAGTAGATAAATTGGTCAAGAAAGAAAGGTTGCCTGTTATAATTGTTAATCCTTCAACACCTGTGGGACCACGAGACATAAAACCAACTCCTACTGGCCGTATGATTCTCGATGCGGTTACAGGAAAGATTCCCCTATATGTAAATACGGGGCTAAATATAGTTCACGTCGATGACGTAGCACAAGGACACTTACTCGCATTTGACAAAGGTGAGATTGGTGAACGCTATATTTTGGGTGGCGAAGATATGAGCTTACATAAAATTCTTTTTGAAATCTCAAAAATCACCGGGAATTCTCCTCCACGATTTCAGGTTCCCCATAACCTTATATTACCTATTGCATACATTGCTCAATGGCTGGCTGGAATAATGCAAGGTAAAGATCCTCTCGTAACTGTGGATGGTGTGCGTTTAGCAAAAAAAAAGATGTATTTTTCCACGGCCAAAGCCAAACGAGAGCTAGGTTATAACCCAAGACCTGCAAAGGAAGCAATTAAAGATGCTGTTGCCTGGTTTTTAAATTGGGGGAAATAATTAGTAAATTTTTAATTTTAGTCTAACTGTTATCTCTTCCATTATCTTGACAACCGCTTATTCATGAAATTTAATAAACGATGAGCAAAATTAAAATTGCCATTGTTGGTATAGGTAATTGCGCCAGCTCATTAATCCAGGGAATTCATTTTTATCAAGAAGAAAACCTGGAACATGCAGTTGGTTTAATGCACAGTGAGATTGGTGATTATAAACCAAACGATATCGAAATAGTAGCGGCC
>PNEW01000081.1 GCA_002922725.1 Verrucomicrobia bacterium Opi.OSU.00C
TAATACTCACCTGATGAAAGTCGGATAAATACAGATTCGATAGTGTCGTTGTTACCAAAGGCAGTCCTGAAAGGATAAATCAAAGGCATAGCGACGTGTATAATTTCAATTGCGTCAATTTTCATAATAGAAATACCTAATGGCAGTGAAAAGATTGTAAGTAAAAATAAAATTAGGAAACGTCAGCCAGGGTTTCTAGCTTGGTTAAGAGAGTTTTCGCTTTTCTACGCTTAGCTGGGTCATTATCGCGCGCAATTATACGTTGTAAGGTCGAAACCGCCTGTAAATCACCATTTCTCGCCATATTAAAAGCCATTAAGTCACGTTTCTCATGGTAGCTATAATCATATTCCTTAATTTTAAGATCCCATTTTTTCCAATAATATTGGAAATTTTTATTTGGCCAAGAAGCATAGATATCCTCCCATTCAGCAATGTTACCATGGGGGATTAGGGTTTTTGGTGAAATAGGATCACTAACTTTTTGGTACCTACCATCTAATGACAGGCGCAATTGGTTTGAGCGATTGGGTAAACCCTTATGGACAGCCAAACTGTGAAATATAAGAACATCAGATTGTTTAAAAGGATTACCAACCCAGGTACCTTCAAGTGGATCAATGACCTCCATACCGCCTGCACCGAGAGAAGGACGATGCTCATAAACTCCCTGACGATGAGAGCCTGAAGAAATCTGAAGTCCTCCCATTTGTTCTGGAATATCAGACAAGGGGATCCACGCTGTATAGGTATCAGAAGTACCTTGGATAGGAATAAAATCTTGGTGTGCTGGTGTAGTGTATGCATCACGCTGTGGAAAAATCGTCCGGCCAATTACACTTGGGTGCAAAAAAACAGTGTCGCCTAAAAGTCTTTCAAATAAAGCTATCAATTCTGAACATTGATAGATTGCATGGAACTCCTGAAGTTTATACATTTGCAGATAGACTTCATTATACTTTGGCTCTGGCTCGACACAAAACCTATTAAGTTCGGCTATAGCCTGATTCAGAGGTACGTTTTTTTTTAACCATCCCGCTTGGCTAACAATATCCAATAATTGCCTCCTCAAACTTTCCAACTTATCTGCGGGCATCAATCCACGGAAAAATAAATAACCCTCGAGTTCCATACGTTTACGCAATTCAAGGCTATTATCAGCTATATCTGTAGAATCAATAAATGGGTTCATTTTTATATGTTTAGATTTAAAGGTAATATTCAGAATGTTTAACACCTTACCAATAACTCCCACTATGATTCAAGTAAAGAAGCAAGATAGATCGAATTAAACTGAGGATCCAAGTAACCCTCTTGTCAGTTGAAAATCTGTATTTCCCTGGAAAAAGGAAGTGGAAGTAAATTCTCTAGAAGCGACGTTTATGATAAGGTTCAACGGAGCATCCGCATTAACTCTAAAGTTATCATTAAGTATTAGGTGGATATCTTCCTCAAACTGAGCATAGACCTCTTTTTTATCCGTAACTTGAATCACGGGTATCATCGGGTGACTTTGCATCGGATGTTCTCCAATGCAAGCGATAATAATTTCGACACCAGTACCCCCTAACCCAGTCAAGGATTCAACCCAGTGATTTGTTGGACATTCGAGAAGATGAAATCCGGGAAGCTCAACTTTTTGTCCATAAGCAAGGGTGGCTTTTAGAAAATGATTTCCTACAATCTTTTCACGAATAGATTTTTTTTTAAAAATTTCAGTATTTTCAGGTATTACTACAGTCGTTCCTGCACCAACAAGTTTTTGTATAAGATGGGCAATGCTCATTGCGGTATTTTCAGATATGGGACCAGAAGTGAGAAAGCCTATGCTCAGGGCATCTAGCCCGACATGTTCATAATTAGGTGAATTATCAGCTGATATTTTTGAATTAAACCAGTCTTCCACTTTCTTTAATACATTTTTCATACCGCCATCAAGTTGAATACTCGCCCAACCAAAATTTTTACTATCGAGATTCCGTTGATGGAGTGAGTGACGCATAAAATCATTATGTGTTTTTTCACACCCATGTTCAAGTAAGAGACCAAATTTAACGAAAGGGTGTGTAAGATACCCAATCAAAGTTCTTTTATATAGGCTAATCGCACTTTCTCCTCCTAAACCACAACCTTCGGTGTGAACAAGCGAAACAAATCGAGATAATCCCTTTCCACGTCCAAGCTGTCGTTTTGTTAATTGTATCGCAGCAATATTGGCAATTTGACCGGCGCAGAGACTAGTGGGAAGGATAAGCCCGACACGATCAATGGTATATCCATCTTTATATTTAATACCATTAAATTTTATCGGTGACGTTTTTTCATTTTTCATGACAGGAATAGGCTTACCGTCTGGTGAAGAATGGTAAAGTAGTTGATTAAGGTTACTTCCGTCGATTTGTTGCCAGTTCCTCCAAAATGAAACCTGAGAGTGGCCCGCTATTTCTCCTTTGCTTAATCTCCCCGAAGCAATCTCCACAGTATAATCTAACATTTGAGCACTCAGTTCGTCCATTTTCTTGCCATCCATAAAAGCTCCGGCATTTACATCCATTTCGTGGGACAAAAGTTTATAACGGTCACTTGTAGTTATGACTTTAATTGTTGGGACAAAAGGAAAATTAGTAATCGATCCGTTACCGGTAACAAAAAATATCATGTTACATCCTGCAGCGACTTGCCCAGCGATACTTTCAAGATCATTACCCGGACTGTTCATAAAATAATACCCTGAAGCAGTCATCCTCTCACTATAATCTATCACTTCATCTAAGCGGAGATCTGGATGTAATTTATTAGCAGCACCGATAGATTTTAAGTAAATATTATAGAGCCCTCTGAGCTTATTACCTCCAGATGGGTTATCCTCGGCTGAATTCCCGTGCCAGGAAGAATATTCTTTGTATTTCTTAACCATCTCTAGAAAGCGTTGTGCCGTAGATAGGTCTTTAACATTTTTCAGGATATAGGATTCTGCCCCTATCAATTCATTCGTTTCTGCTAGTTGAGCGGATCCACCATAACGGATAATTTCACGTGCTACTCTGGAAACAAGCGGATTACCTGAGATCCCTGAAAAGGCGTCTGATCCTCCACATTGTAAAGCAATCTTTAAATGTTCTACCGATTCATGGGTACGAATAGTATTCTCTACCTGCGGTAACCATTTCCGGATTACAGATTCACCTTTGTCTAGACTTTTCTGAAAGCTACCCTTAATCGTTAAAAACTCATGGATTACCGAGTCGAGAGGATAATTTTCTGACCGCAAATACTCTTGAAGCATTTGATTTGTCAGTGGCTCAGTACCGTAGTCGACAGCAAGAACAGCACCGACATTAGAGTGAACAATGAGCCCTGCCAGAGTACGCAAGAGAAGGTTAATATTATTGGGACGTGAAGGGGTACCCCCTTCGGTATGTGCTACAGCAACGATTTTATCAATATTATTGAAACTATCAGACAATCCCTGCATACGATCAGCTAGCTCCCTAGCATAGCTCGCAGTTCGTGAAGTCGTTCCCAGAATTACAATATAATTTCTTGTACCAACACCTCTTGTTTTTGATCGTCGGTAACCTTCGAAAGTGATTACGTGATCATGACGACTTACTTGATTACCTGGTTTAAATTTATTTTCATTAAGAAAATAAGGCGTAATTTTGTCCTGAAAATTGGGTTTTTCAGGAAGTTTTATCCCGAGATTTCTCATCTTAAGTTCTGAAAGGATATCGGCATTACAAACATAATCACCGGGTGCAAGGTTAACCGTTGCTATACCAAAAGGTAAACCCCATGAAAATAATGCTTCACCCACATCAATCTTTTCCGTTGCAAAGCGATGACCGAGAAGAACGGTATGTTCGATGGCAAATTTATCATTCCCATGTTTAATTCTAGATCCAGCGTCCAGATTTCTTATGGCAATCGCCACGTTATCTCCTAACGACGGGAATCGAGCTATTTTTTGGAATTCAATTAATTGGGACTGGAGCATTGGTTGAAAGAAAATTAAATAGCTTATTATCAAAATATCAAAATGTGTTCAACATGAGAAACGATATTTTTCCTGAATTGACGCACTTCAAAGTCTGCGACATAAATACCATCCCATATTACGGGGGGATTAGCTCAGTTGGTTAGAGCGCTTGCTTCACACGCAAGAAGTCGGCAGTTCGAGTCTGCCATCTCCCACCAAACTTTATCAAAAAGTGACAATTACCTCTATACTCACACGACGATTAAGTAAATTGACCAAAACGTTTGCAGTTTATAATTTGAAAATATCTCGAGATTAGCCCTCTGATACATTTTTGTAAATAACCTTTGATTGCCAAAAAGGCTTAAGCTGTTTTATAAAACAAACGAAAATGTTACAGTATCTAAAGATTAAAAATCTCGCCCTTATGGATGAGGTAGAGCTAAATTTTGAGTGTGGATTTACCGCTGTGACTGGTGAGACGGGAGCGGGTAAAAGCATTTTACTTGGCGCTCTTGCTATTCTCTCTGGATCTCGAATAGATAAAACGATCATACGCAAAAATACTGATGTATGCAAAGTAGAAGGTGGACTTTATTTTGCTGATACTAAACGACTCGACTCATATCTGGAAGCCTTTGGACTACCTCCCTGTGAGGACGGCAGCTTAATTATATGTCGATCGATATCACATGTTAAGACATCTAGAATACAGATCAATGGAGCACTTACTACTTTAGGTAATCTACAGGAATTAGGAGAAATCTGGATAGATTTCCACGGTCCCGGGGAACCTCAAAAATTATTAAAAGAAAAATGGCAACGCGAACTTCTTGATCGCTATGCACAGATAGGAGTAGAGGTAACGCGATACCAAAATGGTTACCAAGAGTGGAAACAGATCCTTCAAAAAGTCGATAAACTTCAAATTCAGGACCGTCTAAGCCCCGATGAACTTGAATTTATCCAGAATCAGATCCGTTTAATCGATCAGGCAAATATTAGTGAAAAATCAATTGAGTCCCTTGAGCACAACTACATACGATCGACAAAAGCCCGTGAGCTTACTGGATTAAGTACTAATATTGATACTGCCCTACGAGGGGATGAAGGAATAATCAAGCAACTTGGGGGTCTTCTCCAAACAGCTAGAGAACTTGGCGAAATCGATGTTGAATCAAATGCATATGCTGACCGTCTTGAGTCTACAATTATTGAATTAGAAGACTTGAGTGATAGCTATGGGCAATTGGCTCGTGATTACGAATTTAATGAGGAGGCTGAACATGCTATCCAAGAAAAGATGAACCTATGGCTCGAACTAAGTCGTAAATACGGAAATAGTGTGAAAGCGATTTTGGAAAAACGGGAAAGCCTGACTAAAAAACTCACCATACAAATTAATATTGATGGTTCAATTGAGCGATTAGAACAACAAGCAAGAGAGCTAGAGGATAAACTTGAAAAACAAGCTGAATCTTTAAGATTGAAACGTCAGAAAGCTGCGAAAGAACTGAGTAAAAAAGCAGTTAAACTCATTAGTTTATTAGGGTTTAAGAAGGCAGATATACAAATTGTTATATTACGTGAATCTGTGCTAAAAGAATATGGGGATTGTTCTTGTCAATTTCTTTTTTCACCCAACCTGGGCCAGGATCTTCTGCCATTAAATAAAATTGCATCAAGCGGTGAAATTGCACGTGTCATGCTTGCCTTTAAAGCAATCCTCGCTCAAGTAGACGACACCTCCGTACTCGTCTTTGATGAAGCTGATGCCAATGTAGGAGGTGAAATTGCTAATGTCGTGGGAATGGAACTAGCATCTCTTGGAAAGCGACACCAGGTTTTTAGTGTGACCCATCTTCCACAAGTAGCAGGTAAAGCAAGTGGACACTTTATTGTCACTAAGGGCCAAAATAATAATTCTACCTCGATCACAATAAAACCAATTCACGAAAAAAAGTCAGCCCGCCTTATAGAGCTGGCACGTATGCTTGGAGATCGTCATTCTCAATCCGCACTCAATCATGCAAAAGAATTACTTCTAAGCTAAACCTAATGTCGATTTTTAACTTTCGTTTAGTAATTACTACAAAATATACTTAACGGTCTCTATTTTTTTGTTAATCCACATTTACACAACCTTACTAAATTTAAAACACTGCCGGGAAGTAGGAACATTGAAATCAATTTCATAAATATGGCATTCTCTTATTTAGTTTTTACCATTTTATTTCTTTTATGACTGATAACTATACATCTCCCACCTCGCCTTCATACCACCGTAACCAACAACTCTATTTGTTCACTAGCCGCAAGTTTCACACACACCTCGTTTCGTTAGTAATACATTAAATATTACACTGTACTAGGACGTTATCATGGTAATATTTTAAACATACATCGAGGAGAAAGATTCAGCTTATTCGGTTTTAAATTATATTACCTTGTTAAGTCAGAAGATGTAATTGTACTCATGAGTAGGGCCTATCACGGTTTAACCGAATAATTATCGGCTACGCCAACAACTATTCAGTAACAACCCAATGGCGATAAAAATAAACTGACTTAACCAAAATAACATAAGCCAAAAAAAAGTACTCTCTGTGAAACCATATGAATGCAAGCCCACACCCAACATATTCGTTCCAAACCATGACCAACTTGTAATAATGTTTCCTATAACAGCTAGTATCATTAATCCACTGTTCGAAACCATCTTACCCCAGATCGCATGAATCACGAGAGCGTTCCAAATAACAATTAAGAGCGCTCCATTTTCTTTTGGATCCCACCCCCAGAACCGACCCCACGACTGGTCAGCCCATATTCCACCCAAAACAGTACCAACAAAACTAAATAGCAAGGCAAAGCATATTG
>PNEW01000082.1 GCA_002922725.1 Verrucomicrobia bacterium Opi.OSU.00C
GTTATCGATGACCTAACGATGACAATGGACATGGGACCTTCATTACTTAGCATGGCTGGTGTACCGATTCCTGATCACTTCCAAGGTAAATCATTTCTCGGACCCGAAAAAATACAAGCTCGAGATTTTGTCTATGGTGCCCGTGACCGCTTGGATAACTGTAATGAGATGATTCGAACAGTTAGAGACCGGCGGTACCGCTATATTCGCAACTTCTTGCCACACCGTCCTTATGCATCATTTTATCCCGATGGTGGATTTTTTAAGGATATTCCAAGCAAGGGTACACCTGAACACACTTTCTGGGACACCTCATGTTTACCCGGAGAACAGAAAATTCATGATCCTGATGGCATCTTTTTAATGCCTATTCCCAAACCTTACTCTAAGTATCTAATCTGGAAAGATTCAAAACCATTCGAGGAATTGTATGATCTAAATAAGGATCCAGAAGCCATAAAAAACCTTGCTCTTAATCCGAAATTTCAGGCTATCACTAAAAAGATGAGGGAGGCTCTATTTAGTTGGATGATTAAAACACGGGACTTAGGGCTCTTCGACGAAACAGAATTAATTGTCCGTTCAACAAAATACGATGGTGTGAGCTACGAAGTTGGTATCCATTGTCAAAATCTAGAAAGGGTTCTGAAAACTGCTGATCTCTCACGTCTAGGTAAAGAAGGTAGAAGTTCCCTGATCGAACGTTTGAATGACCCAGACAGTGCGATTCGTTATTGGGCCGTAACAGGACTAATGTCATTCGACATAGACAACGATACCATTAACAAGCTCAGTTATCTTGTTAATGATGAATCACTCAGTGTAAGCCTCGCCGCTGGAGATGCACTTTGTCGATCTAGTCGACCGGAAAATTCCACTGTGGCCTTCATTCGTGCATTAGAGAGCGATATTCTCTGGGCACGGTGTCGAGCTGGTGCTAACCTATCCTATTATGATCGAGAGACCTTATCAAAGATGAAAATGTTAATCCCCTATTTAAAGGCTGCACTAAAGAATCCTTCTTGCTATGGTAATAACGATCCAGCCCTGGACACACTAATCCCACCCAACCAAGTTTTTTTTAGTGAAGAGAGAGATAGACATGTTGGTGGATGGATCTTGAAACGAGTCATCCGAAGAATCAAGCTAGCTTAACTTTCTGATTCACTATAGACTCGTTATGAATCACTATGAACCCGCTGGTTTAAATTTGTGTTATAGAACGTTTAATCAAAACGAATCCAAAGCGATTTCTTATCTAAAGACTTTACATTCTTCGACCTACCAGCGAAGGCGTGAAACGAATATTTAATAGCTATAATTTTTCGCTAAGAATAATTACGTAATCGTTGCCGAGTAAAATATTGATTTAAAGTGACATCCGACGGGAATGTAAAAAATACAATAAATGAGTGAATATTTGTTAAGACACAGATAGAAAATTTAGGGTAAGCCGCTTTAATCTAGCTTGCAAAACAAAGCCCACTATGAAATTCATAAGTGATTGAGACTTTCCTAAATGGGTGTAACGGTGAAAGGATATAAGGAGGTAGATGACGTATGTCTCTTAAGTGCAGTAGACGAACTATAGGCTGGTATAGAACAGCGGTGCCACATGAAGCGATTCAGGCACTCAATAAGCGAAGTGATCTCAAAGGGTTATTGCAAATTGGCACACATATCACACTGATCATATTGACAGGGTTATTGGCCTGGAAGGTCCAGGATCGGATTTATTTACTGCTACCCATATTGTTTTGCTATGGAACCTTTTATGTCTTTATCCTTAATACAACGCACGAAATGTGCCATAATTCAGTGTTTAAAACACGCTTTTTGAATAGCTTCTTCTTGTGGCTATTCTGCTTTATGGGGTGGCGTAATCATGTCTTGTTTTGGACTAGCCACGCGGAACACCATAAATACACACTACATCAACCGGATGATCTGGAGGTGGTGGTACCGAGGATGTTAACGCTAAAAGATTTTATCTGTAGTGGCCTTGTGGACCCATGGACTTTATGTGCAACAGTACGGCAGACGGTACGGCACAGTCTAGGTAAATTCGAGGGCGAATGGGAAAATCATCTTCTACCATCTGGTGACACCACTAAACGCCGACGGTTGGTTTATTGGTCGCGTTTCCTGTTAGCCGGACATGCTACCATTATCGGTATTTCGGTCTATTTAGGGCTATGGCTTCTGCCAGTGTTGACCACCTGCGGCGTATTCTATGGAGGTTGGCTGCGCTTTTTATGTAACAATACCCAGCATACTGGACTCAAAGACGATGTACCTGACTTTCGCCTGTGCACTCGAACTGTGATTCTGAATCCTTTTTTCAGATTCTTGTACTGGCACATGAATTATCATATCGAACACCATATGTATATTTCTGTACCATGTTACAACTTGGGAAAGCTACACAAGTTGATTAAACATGAGCTACCAGAATGTCATAATGGACTTTGGCCAGCGTGGAAAGAAATAATCTCCATTCTTAAAAAACAGCGGGTGGATCCAGAATATCAGTATTTGCCTGACCTACCTTCACATAACACGGTGAAATAAAACCGCTGGTTCAAGCCGGATTCAATAATTTTTTCGGGATTCTTTCATTAGCCCAACCCGTTGGTAAACATATTCCTCTAGTTGCTTTTTGTTCGCGATATTCTCTGGCTGAAGACTGCGAACTGTAATGGTTGACATCTTATAGTGATCATTAAGTGTTTTATAACCTTCCCGCTCACGTTTGGTGAGCGCATATGCATCTGGAGGCACGATATAACGTAAATCCACACTCCAACGCACCTTGTTTGAGGAATTGAGTTTGCTCGTATGATAAGTTAGATTTGTAAAAAAGAGAACATCACCCACCTTCATAGGCAAAGCTATTGGATCGCCCTTTTTTTCCACATCTTCAAATGTGATTATATTTCTATCTGCGCCTCGTTCACCCTTTAGTAA
Source organism: Verrucomicrobia bacterium Opi.OSU.00C (assembly GCA_002922725.1). Classification (GTDB taxonomy): domain Bacteria; phylum Verrucomicrobiota; class Verrucomicrobiia; order Opitutales; family PNEW01; genus PNEW01. Next base: position 2,968 of record PNEW01000082.1, read on the forward strand.
TCCCCATTTATGGCTACCAGGTATGATATATAGACAACCATTATACTCATCTGTATCAACTAAAGGTATCCACACACTCACGACATGTAAGTGTTGAGTAGGCTCACCGTAGTATTGACTATCTTGGTGCCAAGGAAAAGCAGTCAATTCATGTTGTGGTATCTTTGGTCTGGTAACGTAGCTGCCCGTCCAAGCAACTTCTGACCCCAGTAAAGACTCTACACTATCAAGAATCATCGGGTGGAGTATGAGAGGGAACAGGTCCGGTATATTAGAAGTTTCTGTTAGATCCCAATTTCTAGCTTTCAACCGGGCTTCCCCATTAATCACACACATACGACGATCAAATGACTCATTCTCATGTAGAGAAGCTATCTTCCCATTATCGAAAAGTTCGCGAGCGTACCTGTCCACGAGTTCAGTGATTAACACGCGAGCAGATGCCAAGTCTTCAAGTTTAATACACTTCCGTAAAAGCAGATATCCCTGGTCGTGGTACGAGTCTACTTCTGATTTAGTTAAACATGCCATGTTCTCTTATTCGAAATAGGCTACTAAGTATTAAATCCATGAACTCTTATTCTAATTAACCTCTAATTACTTTGTTCTTTCTAATGGGTAAAAGTAAAACTGTAAATACTAGCCCCTTTCAGAATAAAACGAAGTTTCACAGCATCTATAACTTTTGCAATATTACCGTTTTTCCATGTGACTTGCCACCGTAACTCATCGACATTCAATGGTACACACTCCTCCTTGGAGAAACCGTCTAGAATCCTACCCTCGGTGTTGCAAAGTTCGGCCAATACCGTACCACTGGCTGCATTAGCGTTCACCTCCAGGCCTGTCGTATTTTCAGGCAAACTTAAGGTTTTAGTTGTCACCATACCCTCGCCTTTAGCTCTTAATGCAATAAAGCGATCTTTCTGCCAGGTCGCCCGCCCCAGACGTTTTACCCGTTTTTCCATATCCAATTCACCATGCGTATGTTCACAGCCCGTGTAATACCAGTGAATCTCATCACCCTCGATAATCGGTTCTTTGGCTATTCCAAGAATCATCCCCCGGTCAAATGCATCTTCTCCACCCCGGGGTATTGCCGCAGTCCGATTTCTATCGGCGCGCGCCCAACTGATGCCATCCCGGCTATAGACGATCTGTGAATCGATAGGCCCGTCACAGGGCATCTGGTTTTCCTGACTGGGAATTTGCTCTGCGGTCACATACAGAACACCCAGTAATCCTAGATAAATATTGTTATAGCGAAAGGCTGACATATTGTGAAACTCCGCGCGCAGCGCTTTGTAATTCCGGCGCCCAATTTCATCGTCCCAACTGTTCGGTTCGAGCATCGGCTGCGGATTCTTCCAGGGGCCTTCCAAAGATGGGCTCTCCGTATAACAGATAACCCTTCTTTTATCTTTATCATTAAATCGCACGATCGAGTAGGCCCGGAATAGATGACACCTCGAATCATAGATCACATTGAAAGAGCCCTCGTTGCCACGTCGGGATACGGGTTCGATATAATCTTTGTCATCCCAATGAATACCATCGGGAGAAGTGATCATGAATATATTGCGATAGCGCCGACAAAACCCAATTGCCTTGTACCTTTTATCTGGGTCTTTTTCTTCCAGGTCAATAAACACCGAGGCGCCGTGAAAATCCCATATGATATTATTCTCAGTACTTCCGTTGAAAGAGAAGATCCCCAGTTTGGGTTTATCCCAGTTGATGCCGTCATCGCTCTCCGCATACAAGGTCAGATCACCCCGGTCGTTGTCGACGAAGGACCTCCCGTACTTATCTTTGGTAACACCGTTGCAGTTGTATGGTTTTTCGTCAGTGCGCGGGACAAAGAGTCCAGGTATCTGATAGTTGCAAGCGGGGGCACGCCAGTGAGGACCCATACGACCGAAGTACCACATTCTGTATTTTCCTACCAAGTCATCATAAAGAGTTGTACCGTATAGGTGGATTCGTTTGCTCATCCCGGGACCGCAATACTCCCACGGTTTATCACCGTCGGGCTCCATCACGAAGGGAGTTGTCTTCCCCGGTTGGACTTCCCTTCGAATACCGTTCTCCTCCTCGATCAAAGTCTCATCAAGGAGTAATACACTCTCATTGGCATAGAGCTTGTGCGGAATGTAGTCTGAGTTATTCAATTGCCTTCTGAACATATTATCCCGTTATACACAATTCTCAAAAGAGCGGCCACACACTTGCTTAAACGGCGGCATCTTTGGCGCATCTGTGACTGTTTCATCCTTCCTAGAAGTGGCACGCATATAGTGAACTGAGTAACCACGACGTCGTTTACCTGAGAGATTAGCGCAGGTCCGATGGAGCGTTAAACTATGATGAAAACTAATACTACCCGGTTTCAGTGGGGCTGAGATGATAGGCCATTGATCACTGCCAAAATCCGATGAAAACCAATTTACCTTAGACTTGTGCATCATCCCCCAGCGATGCGTACCCGGTATATAAGTGAGACAACCGTTTTCTTCCGTCGCTTCGTCAATCGCCGTCCAAGCGCTGACCATCTCCATGGGGAAAATATCGCGCCATGATGCCGAATCCTGGTGCCAAGGTACTTCAGCTCCCACTTTTGCCGGCTTCATAAATAATTGATCACCGTACAATTTTATGTCCTGAGTGTTTAGCAAATCGATGATGATAGCGATAATTTTCGGATGCACTACATGTTCCCACATCACGGGGTCGTAAACTGCGATGTCGAACAGTTTACGTGTTGCGAGAACTTGATTTTCGACTGGTTTTTTACCCTCGCGAAATACCTGCTCCAGCTGAAGGCTAGTTTCCGGGATATGACCAGCTTCACCTGCGGCAATCATATCGCATCGTTCTGACAACACTTTGACTTCGTTCGCCGAGAGAACATCTTCAACAATAAGAAAGCCGTTTATTATAAATGATATCAACTGATCTTCAGTTAAATAGCGTAATCCTGCTTTCGACATGGGTTTAACTTTTAAGTACTTCGAGAGTATACGTTATGCGATATAATGATTTGGCCTTCGAGAGCGCACATACTGGGCGTTTGGATCGGCATTTTTTATAATATCTGGGATATCACCAGTCCACCAACTTGGGGGCTCTGGAAATTGAAAGACATCGTGCCACGCCAACATTAAAGTACGGCGTTCTGCTGTTTGATTCGGCCAGGCTGAGTGCATGAGACGTGCATCGGCAATAATTAAATCTCCCGCTTTGAGCGGGACGTCAATGGCATCGGGATAGTCAGCAAAAGCAGGATGTGAGAGATCATCGATAGCCTGGAGTTCGGCGTCATGGGCATCGGGTAGAAGGTCATGTAAAGGGTGACGTTTACGATGGCTGGCGGGAATGACACGCAGACAGCCATTTTCACGTGTCGTATCTGTCAGGTAATAGGAGAGAAAAATCTTGGTCGGCCAGGGGGTTGCCGCTTTGGGACTGTTCCAATCCATAAAATCCTGATGCCAATACAAGGGCGGCCCCATACCCAGGTTTGGATAAGATGATAAGCTGTCTC
>PNEW01000083.1 GCA_002922725.1 Verrucomicrobia bacterium Opi.OSU.00C
AGATGTGTATAAGAGACAGGTGTAGTCTTCCCACTTCCTGCCGGACCTGATACAATAAGTAACAATGCCGGAGACACATTTTCGCTGAGCATCGCTTAGTAGCTAAAGGCGACTCCGCACAAAAGCAATCCATAAAGCGCGAAGAAGAAGCCAAAACTATTTACACGGCGTCGTCTCGCAAAAAGCCAGTTTAAAAAATCGCGCATCTTGTAGGGGACGACCCCGAGGTAAAGAGCAAAGATAATACAGAGGTAAACAAAGCTAACCATAAATAGGCGACTTGGAGGATCTTGCATATAGGCAGCTTCGAGAAGGACCTTTGCGAACATCAAACCCAGTATCACCGCTCCACGAACCGACAAAAAATCTTTTACAAAAACAAAGGATAGTAATGTGATTCCTAAAAAAAGGATAAATAAATAATTTCGGTATTGACCGAAATCAGCGACACCTAATTGAGAGACTTCAAAGATGAACCAGCCGGATCCAAAACCCATTGTTATGAAGGTAAAAGCCAATGAGCGTAGTGATGCTTTAGCGAGAGTTTCAAAATTGGATTTTTCCCATAACAAGAGAACTCCTAAAACCACAAGAATTATTCCTGGAAGTAAAGTCGCTGTATAAAGAGACATAAAGTCGGAGTTAAAGTTTTTTGGTGGTAAGTGGTTTGTCTGTTTCCATTCCATGGAGAACAAGTGACCCATAAAGTGAACTCGATGATACTTTTTCTATTTCGACGGGGACGAGTTTCCCAATCAGACGAGGAGTCCCAGAGAAATTCACTTTACGATTGCCACGGGTACGCCCGCTATACATCCCTTCGCCTTTCCGAGCAGGACCTTCAACCAAGACTTCCTGAGTGCTTCCAAGAAGCGTTTGATTGCGGGACATTGAATTTTGGGTGAGAATATCCAAAAGTATCTGATTGCGAGCCTCTTTAACTTCCTGAGGGACTTGATGAGGTAGTATTGCGGCGGGAGTTTCGGTGCGAATACTATATTTGAATATGTAAGCCATATCAAAAGCAATATCCATAAAAAGGGCCCGCGTTTCTTGAAAGTCATCCTCAGTTTCTCCCGGGAAGCCCACGATAATATCTGTAGAAATATACATAGATGGAACTACGGTACGCAACTCGGAAACGATTTGCTTATAACGTTTAGCAGTATAAGGACGATTCATTGCACGCAATATACGGTTTGACCCACTTTGCATCGGTAGGTGGACATATTCGCACAGTTTGGACAGTCCGCGATATGCTTCAATAAGGTCCTTTTTAAACCCTCTTGGGTGAGGCGATGTAAAACGTATACACTTAATTTCAGGTAATTCCTGGATTTTTTCAAGTAATTGGACAAATGGGCTTTTCCCATTTTTAAAAGGTAATTCACGTCGCCCATAACTGGTCACAATTTGTCCAAGCAAAGTAACCTCGCGCGTTCCTTGGGAAGCAAGCGATTCGATTTCTTCGACGATTTCGGCGATTGGGCGGCAACGTTCGCGACCTCGAGTTTTTGGGACTATACAAAAAGTACAACTCATATTGCACCCTTGCATAATAGAAACAAATGCACTGACTTGCCTTTGGTCAGGGTCGTGGTCGCAAATGGTATTCTGCGACCCCTCCTCGTCCTCAAGATCGACAATTGTCCCTGGTTGCGGGCCTAGACCATTGGCGCTATGTATAAGACTGTCGAGATGGTCCGGAATACGGTGAAATTTTTGTGTACCAACTAGTAAATCAAGATCGGGTAACTGGTCGAGAATACCTCGCCCCCGATTCTGAGCCATGCATCCCATGATCCCAATAATAAAATTGGGGCGGTTTCTTTTATGTTTTATAAGGTGGCCGGTTTTGCCAATAGCTTTTTGTTCTGCCTGATCACGTACTGCACAGGTATTAAGCAGAACAATATCTGCTTCATATTCACTATCAACCATTGAATAACCGCGGTGTCGAAGCATTGCCGCAACAGCTTCAGAATCACGAGCATTCATTTGGCAGCCGTATGTTTTAATATAGACTCGGTTCATGGTGAAATGAAATTTGATATCATAAATAGTAAGCGCCAGGTCAATCGAGAATTTAAACGAGCACAATAGGTCAACGATCAAGGGGGACAATGGACATGATAAAAGGCCTCGATTTATTTGTTGTCGCTTAGCTCGTTGGGGCCGTCAAATTCATCAAGCCATGCACGATTATCAGTATATTCTGTATTTAACCAGAGATCACCCTCATCCGTATCAACGGGGCATTTTACAGCTAGTTGCGCTGTCAGCATACCTTTCAACTTCGGATCATCTTGATCCCTCGTAGGTAGCCCATCACTTTCCCTTTGCTCTCGTAACACATCCAATCTCTCACTAAGGTCCTTACCTCCTACATCCCCTACTATAACAAAGATCCTCTTCCTATTTATATGGATTAGCGCTTTAAGATCTTCTAAGTTCATTTGCTCTAGTTCTTCAATTGATTTAGTAGGGGTAATATACTGGGTGGTATAGTTGTCAGGGTCATATGGGTTGTATGCGGTCATGGGGGGTTCCTTTTTTATAGTTTACCGGTATTTATCCATTAGTCTGTTTCTCTAAATGTACAAAAGTGTAAAGCAGGGACTTTTTTTAAAAGTTGAACACTTTATTGTTATACGAAATCATAATTGGGTTTCGTTCAGCGGAACCCTGATGTGTGCATTGGCGGCTAATAAATTATCTGGATCATCCAGTTCTTTTAGAAAACCTGCCTTAGCGCGTAAACGGGCTGCTTCAGCGCGATCGAGTACGGGCTGCTGAAGAGTATCCTGTTCATCGGGACAGAGATGCCGCATCAACGGTCTCAGGTTGGGGGGAAGGGCTAAATATTCTTCGTGGGTCAACGGCCGGCATACTTCGTTGAGGTTGTAATTTTCTCCGGGTGCGAAGTCATCGACTGATAACCACCAGGGACACCAGCGGGTTACCACGCCGACGCGCGCGCGACGACTCGGATTGTGTCTTGCGGTCGAATGCCAGCACCGCGAATCCTGGATAAAGACGGACCCTGCCGGAGCACTTACCTGCATGTTGCCGGGGATAGGTGCGGAGACTATAATGTCGCTGTCCGGACCCCGTGGATTGCGTCGGTCCTTATGCGATCCGGGTACGATCCACGTGCCCCCTGAATTCTTATCTGTATCGGTTAAATAAAATATCATCACCAGGCACATGGGTACGTCGGGGAAGGGCCGACGGATACAGCCGACGTTCACTTTGGGGTCATTCCCTCCGTAGGCTGAAAGGTCATGGGGCCAGTCCGTATGCCACTCACGCTTGTGCACGCCGCGCATACGCTTAAATTGATCGCCTCCTTCTTTTTCTATAAATGTCTTGTCGGTCCTGATGAAACGTAAATGCAGCTGCGAAATGCGCAGGTGGTCATCTAGGACGCGGCGTGCAACGGCGGTAATGACTGGGTTGGCCATATGTGGGGCGAACTGCGGCATCCAGATGATCTCGTTAGGAGGTTTAGGTGGGTGTCCGAGCCGTCGCACTCGTCTTAGCTCCACGTTGTTTTCCGCGGCCTTCCCATTGAGTAATTCCTCGGCGGTCACCCCCTCTTGAGCAAAAAGATCCACAATGCCTTTACTATTTCTTGAACTCGTTGCTTGCGCCAATATTACTTCCTCACGTATGGCATCCACTACGTCGGGTGGAATCACATGGTCGATGACGCAGAACCCATAACGTTCAAGTGAATCGACACATCCCGAGACCGTCTCCTTGTGGGTCAACGCCGAGGCATCAAAAGCGAAAGCCCGCGTGCGCTCAAGTTCCGCGCTGACCGTCGTCGGGTCGCTTGTCGCTTCCGCCAGCAAATCACGAGCCTTATTCAGCTTCTGCTGTAGCCGTTCTACGCTGGATTGTAGTTCAGATAGGTTCATCAAACAGAATTCGGGGTTCAGCTAAGAAAGATATATGATGAAATTTTAACACTTCAAAAATCGAATATTGGATAATATATATACGAATGGTAGGGTTCAAGGTTCAATTCTTCAGTAGTAACAGTGATAGGATCACCTTCCAATCAAAACGATTTCTAGAGGCATTTACGCTTCAATATAAGATAGACTTCACTCATCTGATCTAACAATATAAGCGTATGAAAAAGTGTGCCAGGAGAGGAGGGCTCACCCGCCCTCGCTCACCATCTTCATACTTTCTTCTCTTGTGAGGACTTTACCTTGACTGGCAATCGGTAGATTTGCGACGTGGAAATCGTTCTTTCCCTCTATGTCAATACAATCTGCGGATTGAAATACGTTTACCAGGCCGATTTTTGTTGCGTCGTCAGCGTTTGAGTTGGCCCGATGCATCAGTCTGGAATCAAAAACAAGAACGTCACCGGGACGGAAGTGAGGCGTAATAACATCCGGCTCGTATTTTTCAAAACCTTCAAGCCGTCTCTGTTTTTTAGGCCAGCCCTCAACATCCTCCCACACCGGCTGAAGGATTCCGACAAGGTGGCTTCTAGGGACAAGTGAAGTACTGCCGGTACCCGGGCCCATATCCCCCAAATACGTCATAGCATTTGCATTCTTGAAATTTGATAGTGGCTGATAATCATACATATCTTGATGCCATCCATGGTAGTCAAAATTGATTTGAGGGGGTTTAATCACGGTGGCGGATTGGAAGGCTGTAATATCCGAACCGAAAAGATCCATCATAACACCTACCAGGCGCTTACTCCTCATATGGTCGTCAAGCCTTTGGTCATACTCGAACAGGTCGTTGATATAACTGACTCTCAGCGGATTCAAGTCATCACCCGGTTCTTGAGTCCAGGGATCATGGTCTGCCGTCAGCGTCCCACGATTGATTGTTGGTAGGATTCTTCTCATCACCTCGAGGAGCTCCTGAACTTCAGCATCATCGAAGAAACGGGGAAGGATAATATAGCCTTCACTTTCATAATGACCGAGTTGTTCCTTATTCAGCAGTTGCATCGATAAATACCTCTTAGATCTTGGGCATGACATTGCCTCCGCAAACAGGCAGGTACACCCCGGTGATGAAGGCGGCAAGATCAGAGGCCAGAAAGGCTACGGCGTTGGCGATCTCCTGGTCCTCACCGCGACGCCCCATGGGCACAAGGTCCCGGTACCGTTTATCCTCCGCTGGGGTTTCGCGATACTTGTCGCTGATGGTCCAGCCAGGTGCCACCTGGTTGACTGTGATACCGTGCTGCCCCACGTCCTTGGCCAGTACCCGCAAGACACGATCCTGTCCAGCTTTACCTGCAATGTAGGCCGACTGACTGGGCGAACACTGCATAGTGCACTCGGTGTTGATTCCGATGACCCTCCCCCACTTACGTTCGATCATATGCGGAACGAAGGCCTTCGCCATAAATACATTGTGCAGGACGCAGGTGCGGAACTGGCTTTCGTAATCCGCTGTCGCTTGCTCGAGCACCGAGGTCCAGTCGTACTGATGCACTGCATTGTTCACGATGATGTCGGCGTAACCGAGCTCCTCGGCCACCGCACCGCGCATGGCATGTACCGAGTCAAGATCGCTCCCATCGGCCTGAACCGTCATTGCCTTACCGCCGGTGTTAATGATGTCCCGACACACGGTTTCGGCCCGATCCTTGCCGCGCAGGTAATGCACCGCTACAGCCGCGCCACTGCCCGCCAGTGTCCTGGCCATGACCCGGCCCAACTCACCACTGCCACCGGTTACAACCGCCACCTTGTTGGTAAGATCAATCTGTAACATCTTCGAGATACTCACTGTGGGTGTCCACCCTGCAAAGTCCAGTAATCAATGTACGATACTTAGTAATCATTTTCATTTCCCTTTATTCGTAGGTTCCCCCATCCTTGTCAATCCGTCTAGTTTAACTAGAGATAATTTCAATAACTATGTTACGGCTAAACCCCCTAGCGTTAATGCGCTATTAACTAGTTTAACGTTCCACACAGGAGTATATGAAATTTCTTTACTTAATACTTTCATATTACAGTAGGCAAAGAGACCTTTGTGTGATTTTAATTATAATCTTTAGAGACTCCTGTTATCTATCGAATAACTGTGGTTACCACTTCCATTTAATTCACCCAATTCCCAGGTACCTCGAAAAAGGGAGCGTCGTTTCACTGGCATCTTTTCAATTATCTGATGATCCAAGTTGAGCAGGTGCCATTGAGCCCATAGGGAGTTGTAACAATTGAATACCGCACACCGAGAGTTGTTGGGATTAGTCCAGTCATTGGCTGCATGAATGAGACTTTCCGTGAATACGATGGCTGACCCGGCTGGACAACTATAATCTTTCATCGTCTCACGAATACTTTTTTCCCAGGGCGATTCACTGACATTGGGTCTATACCTGTCTCTTATACACATCT
>PNEW01000084.1 GCA_002922725.1 Verrucomicrobia bacterium Opi.OSU.00C
AGATGTGTATAAGAGACCGAAGCCAAAGCGACAAGCGATGGTGGACCGGTTGGAAGTGAGAATCCAGGTATGAGTAACGATAAATATGGTTAAAATCCATATCGCCGTAAGGATAAGGTTTCCTGGGGAAGGTTCGTCCGCCCAGGGTTAGTCGGGTGCTAAGGCGAGGCCGTAAGGCGTAGTCGATGCACAACAGGTTAATATTCCTGTACCGTTTTATAAGCGTTATCACCAACGGAGGGACGAAGAAGGCTATAACAGCGCGAGATTGATAGTTCGCGTCCAAGCGTGTAGGTTGTCCGGTAGGCAAATCCGTCGGGCATTAAGGCTGAAGCGTAATGGGACCCCAAAGCTACGGTGGCGGGGGATTGGAGGATGCCATGCTTCCAAGAAAAGCTTCGTTGGGAGTTTATAGAACGCCCGTACCGCAAACCGACACAGGTATCCGGGATGAGTATTCTAAGGCGCGTGAGTTAAATCTCTCCAAGGAACTCGGCAAATTTGCCCTGTATCTTCGGTATAAAGGGTGCCCCGTGCGAACGGGGTCGCAGTGAAGAAGCACAACCGACTGTTTATCAAAAACACAGCTCTCTGCTAAGTCGTAAGACGACGTATAGGGAGTGACACGTGACCAATGCGGAAAGGTGAACATCTGGGGTGAGAGCTCTGGGTCCAAGCCCCCGTGAATGTCGGCCGTAACTATAACGGTCCTAAGGTAGCGAAATTCCTTGTCGGGTAAGTTCCGACCTGCACGAATCGTGTAACGAGTTGTGCGCTGTCTCGGAGAGATGCTCAGTGAAATTGTAGTCGCGGTGCAGATGCCGCGTAGCTGCAGCAGGACGGAAAGACCCTATGCACCTTTACTGTACGTTGGTATTGGTATCTGGTTCTCAATGCGTAGCATAGGTGGGAGACTTTGAAGCCCTGATTTAGGTCAGGGTGGAGTCAATAGTGAAATACCACTCTTTGCTTACTAGATGTCTAACCCTGTACCGTTAGCCGGTCAGGGGACATTGCTAGCTGGTCAGTTTTACTGGGGCGGTATCCTCCCAAAGAGTAACGGAGGGTTGCGAAGGTTTCCTCAGCCCGTTCGGCAATCGGGCTTAAGAGCATATTGGTATAAGGAAGCTTTACTGTGAGACATACAAGTCGAGCAGTTGCGAAAGCAGGCCAAAGTGATCCGGTGGTGGAATGTGGAATCGCCATCGCTCAAAGGAAAAAAGGTACGCTAGGGATAACAGGCTGATAGCGCCCAAGCGTTCATAGCGACGGCGCTGTTTGGCACCTCGATGTCGGCTCATCACATCCTGGGGCTGGAGAAGGTCCCAAGGGTTCGGCTGTTCGCCGATTAAAGTGGTACGCGAGCTGGGTTCAGAACGACGTGAGTCAGTTCGGTCCTCTATCCGCTGTAGCCGTAGGAGATTTGAGGGGTTCATTCCTTAGTACGAGAGGACCGGGAATGACGGACCTCTGGTGTTCCGGTTATCACGTCAGTGGTAGCGCCGGGTAGCTAAGTCCGGAAGAGATAAGCGCTGAAAGCATCTAAGCGCCAAGCTCCTCCCAAGATAAGATCTCACTGACCCGATTTATCGGGTCTAAAGGATCCTGGTAGACCACCAGGTTGATAGGCCGGAGGTGTAAGTACAGTAATGTATTAAGCTTACCGGTACTAATGATCCGAAAGATTTGATTCTTATAATATGTTCTTCGCTTAACATTAGGCGTTTAATTACTCACAGGCAATTAGACCAATTTTATCGTCACTGAGCGTTGTGCTCTGGCAATAAGGGTTAATGGGGTTATACAATGCTCACAGATATTCGCTCTGGTGATTATTGGTGAGGGGAAACACACGTTCCCATCCCGAACACGACCGTTAAGCCTTCAACCGCCGATGGTAGTGCAGCGAAAGTTGTGTGAGAGTAGGTTATTGCCAGGTTTATGGCCCACCCGTTCCGAAAGGAGCAGGTGGGCCTTTTTTGTATTTGTTGATTTGAGGGTACTGGGAAAACGTCATTCTAGGATCTTAAATCCGAAATACGATAGACTTTTTTAAGAGTGAGCTTGACATTTTTTTGCAACTTTGAACTTTCTAAAACAGAGTTTCCTATAACTTTATTATCACTATTATTAACGACAGCTTTTGATAATAATCTCTAAAAGAAAGAAAGAATGGTACTAGAAAAATTAAGAAAATATTTAGACAGCAACCATATTAAATATGTGGTGCTCAGCCACTCCCTCGCTTATAGTGCGCAGGAAGTTGCAGCTACGGTCCATATTCCAGGTAAAGAAATAGCTAAAACTGTTCTGGTAAACGTTAATGGCAAAATGGTTATGACTGTTCTGCCGGCAAGTTATAATATAAACTTTAATCGTTTGATGATTGCACTTGGAGGTGGCGATGTTTTTCTTGCCCCTGAAAGTGAACTATTAGACATATTTCCTGATTGTGAATTGGGTGCGATGCCGCCTTTTGGGAATCTTTATAATATGGAGGTTTTTGTTGCGAAAAGTTTAGCTGAAGATGAAGAGATTTCATTTAATGCCGGATCTCATACTGAAATAATAAAGATGGATTATAAAGATTTTGCCCAAATGGTTGAACCCAAAGAAATTAGTTTTACCAACCGTTTCGATAAAAAAACAAATCCACATCATGCAGCGGCTTGACCCTGAGTACATTGAATAAATAGGTTTATTGATGAAAGCCTACCAGTCTGCAGATATCAGAAATTTTGCTGTTGTTGGACATGGTTCTTCTGGAAAAACAATGTTATGTGAGGCCATGCTAGCAAATGGTGGGATTATTAATCGTATTGGAAGTATAACTAACGGTTCTACGGTATCGGACTATCATGAGGATGAAAAAAAGCGACAGATTTCAATCCATGCTTCTCTTTTACATACGGAATGGATGGGGAAAAAATTTAATATCATTGATACACCTGGTTACTTAGATTTTATTAGTGATAGCTTAGGAGCTTTAAGAGTAGCTGATTTCGCACTCTTTGTTGTCGATGTCAGTAAAGGAGTAGAAGTTGGAACAGAATTGGTTTGGGAGTATGCAACAGAATATAAAATCCCTAAATTGATTGTCATTAATGCACTAGATAATGAGCATGCAAATTTTGAAAAAACCTTAGAAGAACTAAAAGAACGCTTCGGTAATCGCGTCTTCCCCATGAATATACCAATTAACCCGGGGCCCGGGTTTAATCAAGTACTAGACGTTTTACGTAGTGAGATAGTCACTTACAAAACTGATAGAAGTGGCGCGTTTGATGAAAAACATGCCTCAAATGATTGGGATGAAAAAGTAAGTAAACTACATCAAGAGTTAATTGAATATGTAGCAGAATCAGACGACAGTTTACTCGAGAAATTTTTTGAAGAGGGAGGTTTGTCTGAGGAAGAGATGCGAGAAGGTATTCACGGAACATTTCAGAAACAAGCATTTATTCCTCTCTTTTGTTCCTCAGCTGAATTTAATATTGGGGTGGCTAGGCTGATGGATTTTATTTCTAAGTTTGGTTCTTCACCTAAAGACCTTGAAAAAGTGAAAGGCGTGAATAGCAAAGAGACTGAAGTTGAAATCACACAAAATGACTCAGACCCCGTCTTATTTGTTTTTAAAACGATTAGTGAACCACATATGGGAGACTTATCCTTTTTTCGAGTTTATTCTGGCTCTGTAAAAACAGGAGATGAACTTTTTAATAGTGCAAGAAATATTAACGAAAGAATTGGACAGATCTATATCCTAAACGGGAAAAATAGGATGAATATTGATAGCTTGAGTGCTGGAGATATCGGTGCGGTTGTAAAGTTAAAGGATACGCATACAGGGAATACACTGTGCGCTGCCAAAACTGCTATTTCATTAAAACAGGTAGCGTATCCTAAACCCAATATTCACGGTGCGCTTAAGCTGAAATCTAAGGGGGATGAAGATAAGATAGCATTAGGTCTCTCCACACTCCATGAAGAGGATCCCACTTTTATTTATCGCACTGATCCGGAGATACATCAAACAATAATATCTGGACAAGGTGAGCTACATTTGCAAGTTATCTGCGAAAATTTGCGTAGCCGATTTAATGTAGATATTGAACTAATAGAGCCTAAAATCCCTTTTCGTGAGACGATAAAAAGTAATGGAGAATCTAAATATCGTCACAAAAAACAATCAGGTGGAGCGGGTCAATTTGCTGAAGTATGGATGCGAATAGAACCTAAAACACGAGACTCTGGTGTGGAATTCACCAATTCTTTAGTTGGGCAGAATGTGGATCGAGGATTTGTCCCTTCAGTAGAAAAAGGGGTGAATGCTGTTTGTAATGAAGGAGTATTAGCTGGTTATCATGTCGTTGATTTGAAAGTAGATTTTTATGATGGGAAAATGCACCCCGTTGATTCGAAAGACGTTGCATTCCAGATAGCGGGGAAGGAGGCGTTTAGAGAGGCATTTAAAAGTGCGAAACCTTATCTCCTGGAACCTATCTATAAAGTGGAAATAAAAGTACCTGATGAATGCTTGGGTGATGTAATGGGTGATATATCAGGCCGCAGAGGAAGAATTCAAGGGATGGAAGGTAAAGGTAGTAATCAAGTCATAATAGCACAAGTACCTCAAATGGAATTATACCGGTATTCAACCACCCTTCGCTCTATCACCGGAGGGAGAGGCATTCATTCAGAAAAGTTCAGTCACTATGAAGAACTACAACGCGATTTAGAGCAGAAAGTCATCGCAGCAAGTAAGCAATCGCAAGAAGACTAATCTTTCTTGCTAAGGATAACTTAAATACAATTTCAATCCTTTCTGTTTGCTAATCAGATAGGAGGTTAACATTCAAAACGATGACCTATTACATCATAAAAATTTTAGTTACCACAATCTTAATAATATCCATATCCGAAATAGCAAAGCGAAGTTCTTTCATGGGTAGTTTACTTGCTTCGGTGCCTTTGATATCTTATGTTTCAATGATTTGGCTTTATATTGATACAAACAGTAATGAGAAAGTGGCTAGTTTTTCTACTGGTATCTTCTGGTTTGCAATCCCCTCTTTGACTCTTTTTCTTTTAGTTCCTTTTTTATTAAAGAAAGAAGTTAATTTTTATTTCAGCCTAGGGATTTCGACCGTTTTTATGATACTTAGTTATTTCACCATGATCTTTATTCTCAATAAAATAGGAATTAAAATATAGCTGACGCTCAATTTTGAATGATGACCTGAGGATTGCCAAGTAGGACTATATTTTGTAAAGGAATGGGGGAATAAATTTTTGTGTAACTTGCCTATGTTTTTCAATACGCAATTACGATTTTCCCTTTATCAGTGCTGATAGAGGTTGAGACAATGTTAAACCTACAGGGATTAGAGTAATTCGTTAATTGAATCAAGGGCAACCAAGCCTCGCCTCTTTTTATAGCTCATCGAGCGCGTCAAGGACGATACCCGGTGTCAGCAATTCAGGAAGAATGATTGGATCCTTCTTATTTGGATAGTAAATTAAAGTGAAGGGAACGGCGGATCTATCGAAACTTACAAGGGTATCTGTTATAAGTGGATCAAATAGAGTCCAGTCTGCTTTAAGAGCGACAACACCTTTTGCTTGGAATTTATGCACTATTTTATCAGAGGAAAAAACAATTGCTTTATTTGTTTGACAGGTAGCGCACCATCGCGCCGTAAAATCAACATAGACAGGACGCCCTTCAGCCTGTAAGGCGATAACCTTTTCTGGTGACCAGGGCTCCCATTTAATTGGCGGTGTATTTTGTGAAGGGTACCCAATATATAAACCAAAAGTGAAAATAAAAATTGCAGCCATCACTGACAAACGGCGAACAGTTAAAATTTTACCGGGTTTAAGCCAACGACCATAAACCCATGCAGCCAACGCAACAAAAATCAAGCCGATTATTGACCTAAGGAAATAGAATTCATCGATCTGCCCACCCAATACCCATAAGAGATAGCCAGTGGTTGCATAGAGAGGGAAGGCAAGAAATTGTTTCAAGGTCTCCATCCAAGTCCCAGGCTGTGGAAGAAACTTCACCATTTCTGGAAAAATCGAGAGTAAAAGGTAGGGCAACGATAGTCCTAGGGCAATTGAGGTAAAAACGATTAAAGATTCGAAAACTGAAAGGGTCAGCGCGGCACCAAGCGCAGGGGCAAGAAAAGGTGCTGCGCAGGGAGTTGACACTACGGTTGCAAGTATACCGGAGAAAAAAGATCCTGACAGGCCAGATTTTGCAGTCAGCTTGTTTCCGACCCCGATAGTTGAACCACCAACTTCAAATAAGCCACTTAAATTTAAAGCGAAGATTAATATTACTACCG
>PNEW01000085.1 GCA_002922725.1 Verrucomicrobia bacterium Opi.OSU.00C
CGAAGTTAGCACAGGTAGGCTTATTGCAACGATTAATGATAAAGGTATTGAAATCAAAGATTTTGATGAATTTATTGTTGATGGAATCAGATTTCCGCGTGGGCAGGTTCATATTGAGGATGGGGAAATGAAAAGTACTTTAACCTTTACCAAGATAATTATTAATATCCCATTGGATGATAAAATATTCGAATTGCCGTCTTTAAGGTTTGGTAAATAAATATATGTATTTTATCTTGAATGAAATATTCCATGATGAATCAAAGACTATTCAAGTAAAAATAAAGGTTGCCCGTTTATAGGCCAAACGATTAAACATCAAATCCAATGCGTCAGTTAGATTACAGTAAAACGGGGTTTTACCTGAAGTTAGCCCAATTTTGTAAGAGAAGAAATGTAGTTCCTAAGGTGAGAGAGGAAGTCGCAAGAATACTTAATAGGGTAAATAAACAAGGTGATAAAGCAATTATTGAATATACCACTAAGTTCGACCATGTTAAATTAAAAAAAAACAACCTCAGAGTTACGCAGTGCGAGCTGAATTCAGCCGCCCAAACACTTAGTAAGGATCAACATAAGGCGATTAAAAATGCGATAAACTGTGTAAAAGAATTTCATCGGAAAAGTCTTCCACAAAACTGGAAAGGAAAGAATCCCCATGGAGGCATTGTTGGGGAGGTCTATTACCCGATTAATCGTGTGGGTATCTATATCCCAGGAGGTGCCGTACCTCTCGTATCGACGGTTATTATGACTACAACACTTGCGCGACTTGCCAAGGTCTCAGAGATAGCAGTTTTCACACCGCCTAGATTAGATGGTAATATTAATAGTGGAATCCTTACAGCACTAGCGATCAATGGGGTAGAGGAAGTATATCGTATCGGTGGGGTAATGGCGATTGGTGCGATGGCTTATGGAACAGGAAGCGTCCCAGCAGTGGACAAGATCTTTGGTCCAGGTAATGCTTATGTCTTTGAGGCGAAAAAACAAGTATATGGAAATGTCGGTTTGGATTTATTACCCGGACCCAGTGAGCTTATGATAATTGCTGATAATACTGCCCGTGCTGATTTTATTGCGGCTGATCTACTTGCACAGGCAGAACACGGAACAGGAATGGAAAATATATATTTAATCACCAATAGAAAAAAATTAATTAATGAAGTACGTTCTGAAATTAGAATTCAGTTAAGTGATCTAAATAATAAGGAGTGCATTAAGAATGTATTAAAAGATGGAACTTTATTTATTTCGGTTAAAAACTTTGATCAGGCTGTTAAAATTGCAAATTACGTAGCGCCGGAACACCTTGAGCTTCACGTTGATAGAAGGTATTTAAATCCATTAACAAAGAAAATTATTAATGCTGGAGCGATCTTTATGGGCGACTACTCACCGACGGTCCTTGGTGATTTTGCAGCTGGACCTAGCCACGTATTGCCTACTGGACGTACGGCCCGTTTTATGAGTGGCCTAAGGGTGACTGATTTTTACCGACGTAGTAGCATTACCCAATATTCACGAAAAAATTTAATTAATGCTAACTCAGTTGTTCAAGCTTTCAGTGAACTTGAAAAACTTGATGCGCATGGACGGTCAATGAGGATTCGTTTTAAGTAGATTGATATGTTTAGTATTTCTATTAGATCCTTATCTTAGGTCACTTGGAATATTGAACTGAACATGGTGATTTATTTAGGATATATTTTTAATGAGAAAATATTGTAAAGCTTATGAATTAGCATTACCTCATGTCCGGAAAATAGACGGATATGTCCCAGGTATTCAGCCACAAAATAATGGATGGATAAAACTTAATACTAATGAGAATCCATATCCTCCAAGTCCAATGGTAGCAAAGGCTATTAGTGCTGAGTTGAATAATTTATCACTCTATCCAAATCCAGAAAGTAAACCATTACGAAAAATATTAGCTTCACGATTTGGTTTAAATATTAACCAGATAATTATTGGAAATGGTTCTGATGATATACTTAATTTACTTGTTCGAACATTTTGTGGCAAAGGTACCTCGGCGGGTACAATAACACCAAATTATACTCTTTACCCAGTATTGGCTGGTATTCAAGACAGTAGTTTTATCACTATTCCCTACGATCGTGAATTTAGTCTTCCAATTGAGAGTATTATAGATTCGCCAGCCAATATATTTTTTCTCTCTTCACCGAATACCCCAACCGGAGTTACCTATACAAGAAAAGAAATAGCTAGTATTTTGGAGCATTTTTCTGGTATCCTAGTCGTTGATGAAGCTTACGCTGACTTTGCGAAAGAGACAATCTTGACACTGGTGAAGCAATATCGGAATCTTGTCATTACCCGTTCCCTATCCAAATCCTATTCACTAGCGGGTTTGCGTGTCGGTTTCGCTTTCGCAGCACCAGAGATTATCAATCTTTTGGATCGTATACGCGATAGCTATAATGTTAATCGATTAAGTCAGGCTGGAGCGATAGCGGCACTTAAGGATAAATTATATTATAAGGAGATTATTTCAAATGTGATAAAAACACGCGAATTTTGTGCACAAAAATTAAAAGATCTCAATTGGTTTTTTTACCCTTCTCAGGCAAATTTTATATTTACAGAACCCCTGAATGCTGAAGGTACATCTGGTCCTGAAGTATCTCAATCATTATATGAATACCTTTATACTCGAAAAATTCTTGTTCGTTTATTAACCTCTAGTCCATTGACAGCTAGCTTTATACGTATAAGTATCGGTAATGAAAAACAGATGGATATTACTTTTAAAGCGATTGATTCATGGCTAAAAAACGCATAGCTGAAATTCAGCGTGAGACAAAAGAAACACAAATCTCACTGAAAATAAACCTTGATGGTGAAGGAAATTCGAGGATTGAGACAGGTATCCCTTTCTTAAATCATATGTTGGAGTTATTCACACGGCATGGCCTATTTGATCTGGAAATAAAAGCCCAAGGTGATCTTGATGTTGATTACCATCACATGGTCGAAGATATAGGGATAGTTCTTGGACAAGCAATTAAAAAGGCAGTTGGGGATAAACTAGGAATAAATCGCTATGGTTTTTTCTTGTTACCAATGGATGAAACTTTAGCTTGCGTTATTCTTGACCTTGGTGGCCGGTCAGTTCTTGTGTATCGTGCAGAGATACAAGAACATTTTGTCCGTGATTTCAATATAGGCCTTATAAAAGAGTTCTTCCAAGCTTTTGCGAATAATGCAGGGGCTAACTTGCATATAAAACTTGAATATGGTCAAGAGCCTCATCATATAGCGGAAGCAATTTTCAAAGGGTTTGGACGAGCACTGGATATCTCTACAAGTATCGATTCGCGGCAAGCAAACAAGTTGCCCTCGACGAAAGGAAGATTAGATTGAAATAAATTTTCTGAATAAAGGATTATGAATCTAAAATGAAAAGGGGGAAGAGACTCTTATGCTTTTTATCATTTTACATTCTTAATTTAGGTTCAGTTTTAATATTATGAGCGAGGGGAAACCAGTTTTAGTCGTCATTGACTATGGGATGGGGAATTTACGGAGTGTCGTTAAAGCTTGGGAGCATGTAGGTGCTAATGTCCGATTGATCAATAAGCCTGAAAATATCAGTGAAGCACGTGGTTTGATTTTTCCCGGTCAAGGGTGTATTGTCGATTGCATGAGAATGCTTCGTCAATCGGGTCTTGATGGGGCTGTTATCGATTGGGTAAATGCAGATAAGCCTTTTTTCGGCATCTGTCTTGGGCTACAAGCCCTTTTCGATTATTCTGAAGAAGGCGAGACAAAGGGACTTGGGTTATTACCTGGTAAAGTGGTCCGTTTTTGTCTAGATCCAGAATACAAGGTGCCACATATGGGATGGAATGAAGTTAGATTTATTCGAGATCTTCCATTAAATACCGGATTACAGCAGGATGGTGATCAATTTTATTACGTGCATAGCTATCATGTTATCCCTAGAGACTCTGCCTTAATTTGGTGCGAAACTAACTATGGAGGTTCATTTGTAAGCGGTATAGCTCGTGGAAACTGTTTTGCTACTCAGTTCCATCCTGAAAAAAGTCAGTTAAAAGGTTTACAGATGTATCGTAATTTTGTCGACTGGATAAAAGTGAATCATTGAAGTAATCATATAAAACAATAAAATTTTAAACTTAAAAAATATTAATGGTGCAAAAAGAAGAAACTGCTTTATTTAGACTAGGTGACCAAAACTTTAATTTTCCTTTAATGGAGGGTACAGAGGGAGAAAAGGCTGTTGATATTCGATCTTTAAGAGGGCAGAGCGGGTATATTGCTTATGATGATGGTTACCGAAATACCGGTTCTTGTAGTGGAAAAATTGCCTTTATTGATGGGGAAAAAGGTATTTTACGTTATCGGGGATACCCAATTGAACAACTAGCAATAAAATCAAACTTTTTAGAGATAGCGTACCTCATAATTTATGGTGAGTTGCCAAATAATGATCAATTACTATTATTTAGAAATGCAATTAGCGAAAATGCCAGTGTGCATGAAGGAATGCATCGATTTATTGAAGGCTTCCCACTTGGATCACACCCAATGGCTATGTTATCAGCCATGATAAATTCTTTAGGCTGTTATTACCCTGAAATCGCAAGCAATAACCGGCAGCAGGACTTGGAATCTTTTGACCTGGCAACAGCTCATCTAATCTCAAAAGCACGTACACTTGCTGCAATGTCGTACCGAATGAAGACAGGAAACCCATTTATTCATCCCAATACGGACCGATCATATGTTGGAGATTTTCTGAGTATGATGTTTTCCGACCCTAATAAGGAATATCCTGTTAGTGATGAAATCGAAAACGCACTCAACTTAATTTTTCTTCTTCATGCGGACCATGAACAAAATTGTAGTACATCGACCGTAAGAATGGTCGGTTCAGGCGGAGCAAATCTTTTTGCTTCAATTTCAGCTGGAATAAATGCGTTATGGGGACCTTTACATGGGGGTGCGAATATGGCAGTTATTAAAATGTTGGAGCAGATTCGCAATGATGGAGATGATGGGTCACGCTTTATTGAAGAAGCCAAAAAAAGGTAAAAAAATTATGGGATTTGGACATGCTGTCTATAAGAACTATGACCCGAGAGCAAAAATACTCGGTGATGCAGCTGAGAAGGTAATAAAAAGCTTGGGTATTCAAGATCCTCTTCTTGAAATCGCGCGCCATCTTGAGAGAGAAGCATTGAACGATGATTATTTTATTAAGCGCAAGCTTTATCCTAATGTTGATTTTTATAGCGGCTTTATTCTTAGTGCTATTGGCATTCCTCTTGATTTCTTTACAGTGATTTTTGCTATTGGTAGAATGCCTGGATGGATAGCTAATTGGAAAGAAATGGCGGAGGAACCTAAAGCGAGTATCTACCGCCCTCGCCAGATTTATGTTGGTCACAAAAAACGTGATTACATTCCCATTGAAGAAAGAGCTTAAGGGAAGAATAATAAAAAGCTAGTGCCTTTTGCCTTTTCATAATTTACAATTAAAAAAGTTTAAATCATTTTTGATTCAAGCCTTGTTGATTACAATGGCAAAGGTAATCGGTATATAAAGTTTTACTACCAAGCCTTATTTATCTTCAGGTAAGATTTTTAAAATCCTTTCCAAGTTTAATCCAGAAAGATTTTTTAGACCATTTAAAATTTTACAAAACGCAATAATTAATACAATTGAGCAAGGTAAAACGATAATTGGATAACTTAATAAAGTCATTCGACCGAGTTCTTCGTTAAAAGCTTCGGTGCCGGATTCACTGTTAATAATTATCTTGGCAAGAAAAAAATTGAGTATAGCGCTTAATAGAAATGACAAAGAGAGGAGTAAAGTGATATTATGAATAAGGCGGGTAAAGGACTGTAAGTTGTTCCGGGTTTTTATTTCCGATTCAACTATCGCTATATTTATGATATTTTCATTATAAATTAATGTTCGTACTAGTGGGTAGGGAGTTTTTACTGAAATTAATATGGCAAGTCCAATGATTAATGGTACGGCCGCTTCTTTTATTGCTATCCAATCTTTGTCTAATTTTAATAAACCAATGCCACCGGTCAGAAGAATACTTATAAAACCCACAATTGATAAAAAATTATACTTGTGGCGAAAAATAAATTCACATAGACCATAACTTAGAGGAAAGAGTAATGCTATAGTTAATGCAAAAGATGGTTCAAGGGTAAACCATTGGCCCCCTTTCATAAGAATTAAAGAGGGAACAAGAAAATTCAGTCCGAGATTAAGCCACAAATTCTCAAATCGAGATTGCTTTTGGGTTGGATTAGGAACGGGTAATGACAAGATTCCGATATTGCTTCACCAGTGTCAAGATTGTCTCTTTCGCAAAGTCAGCGTAAGCTTCATCAACGACTAGGATACCAGAAAAATGCTCCAAAAT
>PNEW01000086.1 GCA_002922725.1 Verrucomicrobia bacterium Opi.OSU.00C
CCCCCAGCAAGTATACTCACTAGCATCCCTACTACCATGATAACACAATGACTGAAGAGTCCAATTAGTAATGGATATATTGGAATAGTCAAAAAAGTGGAACACATTTTACACAGTTACAGACACTGAGTAATGGATAATAATACCGACAATTTTTACTTCAAGAAACGGATATCAAATTTTTCATCTCCACTATTTACTATTTCAAAGTTGGTATTTATTAATGGCTTTGATTCGGCTGGTGTCTGACAACAGACAAAGAAATGATCGATAAATATGAAAAAAATATCATACAAAGTTATCTATAACCAAGATTGGATCTCTTTTTTCAACTACACGAAGGAATCCATAACTGCAGACCATGTGGATCATATGGTTGATGAGGTTTACGAAGGCGGGGCTGACCTGATGTTGATCAACCCTAATGGCCAACGGGTTAGTTACCCGAGTCGTGTCTGGCAGACGAATTGGGACGGGGTCAGTGACAATGATACAAGACATGATATCAAGCAGGTGAAACTCCTTGCCGACCAGGGGTGCGATTACCTGGCTCGTGCGTTGGCACGTTGCCATCAGGTCGGCATTGAGCCTGGTGTGTCAGTACGCATGAATGATAGCCACGGAACCTATAGGTTGGGACGCCATCCCTGGGTAAGCGATTTTTATTGGGATCATCCAGAGTGGCATTTAACAAAAAGGTTTCGCGGCAAGAATCATCTGTTCATGCACACGCTGGACTACCGGCGGCCGGAGGTGCGCGAACACTACTTGGCTCTGATTTGTGAACTGATAACGGACTATAGTTTTAATGTCCTTGAACTAGATTTTCTGCGGCATCCTCCTTATTTCCCCTCGGATAATACCGAAGAATACTGTGGTCTCATGACGGAGTTCGTGTGGGAGATAAGAAGACTGCTGGACGGTCGCGAGGGTGACAAGAGGCTTTTGGTCCGCGTTCCGGATACGGCAGCAGGAAGCTACGACCTCGGGCTTGATCTGAAGACTTGGGCACGGGAGGGTTTGATAGACGGCGTAGTGGCCAGTGCATTTTGCCACACAGGGTGGCAAATGGATGTAGACGAGTTTAGGCGTCTGTTGGGTAATGAGGTTGCGTTCTATCCCGGGGCCGAATACATGGCCAGTAACCCGGAAAGATTTTCTATAGCAGAAAATCAATCCAAAGACCCCACACGATTCATGCCACTGGACGAGCGAAAAATACGTGGATTTGCGGCTGCCTATTACGCGTGTGGAGCAGACGGAATATATCTATTCAACTTCTTTTGCCCGCGGGATCGTAACCTCTTTACTAATAACGAGCCGAAGTTTGAGATACTGAGAGAAGTAAGGGACCCGGCGAAGCTACGTGGTAAACCCAAGACCTACATCCTAACCGCCGGCGGTAAAGACTGGAAGTACCGTGGAGTAGATGGACCAGATCAGGTCCCATGTGTTGTGGAAGAAGGTCTTCCAATGACATTTTCTATATTGATGGCGTCTGAGACTGTAGAACGTCCAATGGAAGTTGAGGTGTTCGTTGAAGGAGATCCCGGTAATAGACTGGGGGATTTATGCCTTCATATCAACGAGTTCTCGGCTGGTAATGCAGTCGATATTGAACCAGTTTCTAATGAATTTCTTGATAATCCATTGAGAAATGACAGACCTGTCATCAAGATATTCTTTGGTGCTAACTCGGAGATGTTGGTTGAGGGTCGCAACCGACTCATATTCCATAGTGCCAGTGTCCCGTTGACCGTCTTAACGATTGAGGTGCGAATTGGGTAGAGGCTGTTTTGCGAAGTATCTACTTATCCATATGTAAAATTACAGAACTATTAAATCATTTGTGACGGCCCTAAGAGGGGTTGGAAGTGCCGAAGCCTTGGAGGTACAACCTGCCGTGACAGACAGGTTTATATATGACAGAGCAGTTAGAGGAAGTTTTAGAGCATGGCTACACAGTGCTGGAGTCGGTCTACACCCCGACGGATTGCGCGGAGATCGAGCGAATACTGCTCGACTCATGGAAGCGTGATGGGAAGCGTTCTATGGGCGGCGACTTTGGCTGCGTGTTCCATCCTGTACTGAAGTACGCGCCGGATCTAGCTCCGTTCTATGGGCGTAAGGAGGTAGTGAATGTCATGCGTGAGGTGTTGGATGATGAAGTGTGTCTTGCGCATAGCGGTGCACTCTTGGCAAATGAGGGTCGACAGTTCTGTGAGTGGCACTGCCATCTCAACGGAAACCAGAGCAACGGGACCTATGAGAAACCTGCTGAATATGGGCAACGGGTCGAACGCTTACTTGCTAATGTCTATCTCCATGGCTCAAACGGAAGAGTCGGGCAATTGCTTGTCTTTAAACGGCGCGTAACGGATGATTGGCAATCACCGCGACCCGATAGGCATATTGAGTGGGATAATCAAACGGTGGTCGAGTGTCCACCCGGTTCCGTCGTTATCTTCGACACGGCATTGTGGCACGCTGCACGCCCTCCAAGCGAGTCATGTCTGCGGATCATTTGGGGCGGCCACTACAAGGGGAAGAGCTGCACGGTTCCTCATAGGGAAGACAACTGGTTTGACAGTGCAAAACTGGAGTTGTATCGACGGTCGAATGCGATCTTCGCTTCACTAACAGAGCTTCCTCCTGCAACTAGAGACGTAAATATTATGGATATATAAAAACAAAATTGATGATTCATTAAAAAAATTACATCATTGGGTTGAATATTCTGTTTAATATATTAATTATGTTTCTCCTTAGCTTGTAATAAAAAAATGCGGATAACAAAGTTTGAAACTGTGCGAGTCGGCGAGCTACCCGATATCATCTGGGTTCGCGTTCACACTGATACTGGCTTGATCGGACTTGGCGAAAGTTTTTACGCAGCAACCACTATTGAAAACGCAGTTCACGACCACTTTGGTTGTATGCTAGTTGGACGCGATCCACTTGCCACGGAGCGGCACTGGATGGATATGTTCAAATTGTCAGATCATGCCGGGTATGGAGGCGCAGAGATGCGAGCGATTTCAGCAATTGATATGGCTCTTTGGGATATCAAGGGCCAGCATGCTGGAGTACCGATCTATGAGCTATTGGGGGGGGGGGCGTTCGAAAAAAGATTCGTGTCTATGCTACAGGTGGTCCTTACAATGGAGCAGGTGACTTAGCGAAAGAACTAGTCAACGACGGTATTATTGCTATGAAGCATGGGCCTTCGATTACTATCGCAACCCCTACAGATGGCCAGCTTCTTCACCCGAAAGACCTAGACATCGCCCTCAAACCCATCCGTGAAATTCGCGACGCAGTAGGCAATGATATTATGATTGCCAATGATGGACACGGCAAGTGGGCATTACCACAGGCGATTCAAATTGCAGAGGCGATGGAGCCTTTCGACATTATGTGGCAGGAAGACCTGATGCCACTGATGAATCCCTCTAGTTTGTTACGCCTACAGGAAGCAACATCAGCACCTATCTGTATTTCAGAGCGGTTACTGAGCCGCTGGCAATTTCGAGAATTTATTGAAAATGGTGCCGCCAGAATTGTCATGCCGGACTTGATCTGGACTGGTGGAATATCTGAAGTTTACAAGATCGCCGTGATGGCTTCTGTTCAGCAGGTCCCGGTAGCACCCCATGATGCAACAGGACCAGTGAATATCTTTGCCTGTGCTCAGATTTGCATGAGTATTCCAAATGCTATGATCATGGAGCATGTCCGTCCTTTCTTGAACGGGTGGTATAGCGACTTCGTTGAACCTAATTTGCCAATAGAACATGGCTGGCTTCATGCCCCTCAAGAACCTGGTATAGGCACCCGCCTTAGAAAGCAGGTGTTCGAGCGATCTGATGTCACCATAAAAGTTACTGACAAGGACGTCCGAGTCGGTCTTCCTGATGAGGACTGGGAAAGTGTCAGCGACCCTTTTGTAACTACACCTTTAAATTTTGACAATTCAAGAAACGGAAGATCGGAAGAACTAGAGGCTGAGGTCTATGATATTTGGCGTTATCGAAAACAGCAGATTATCGAGTCAGAAAGTGATCAATTATGAAGATCACACAAATCAAAACTATCCGTGTAGGCCAGTTTCCCGATGTTATCTGGGTCCAGATTCACACCAATGCCGGGATCGTTGGCCTTGGAGAGACCTGGTATGCCGCTACAACTGTCGAAGCAGCTATTCATGATTACTTTGGGCCTCTACTTATCGACAAAGATCCTCATGAAGTCGAAGCTCATTGGCAAACAATGTTTCGACTATCAGATCATGCAGGATACGGTGGTGCAGAACTGCGGGCGATATCTGCACTGGATATTGCTTTGTGGGATATTAAAGGTCAGGCGCTAAAACTGCCAATCTACGAGTTAATAGGTGGAGTCACTCGCCACAGAATTCGTATTTACAATACACTCGGTGTATATGGGGACATCAAAGATGGTTACGATATTTGGCGTGACCCGGTCGGCGTTGCGAAGAATCTACTAGGTGAGGGCATCAGAAGCATGAAAATATCCCCAACCGATTTCATAGCTCGCTCATCAGATGGTCAACTCCTATTCAAAAAAGAACTCGATCGAGTTCTAAAGCCGATTCGAGATATCAGAGATGCACTAGGGATGGATATCCAGATTGCCAATGATGGGCATGGTAAATGGAACCTACCCAACGCGATTCGAATCGTGAAGGACATGGAATTTCTTAAACTAATGTGGCACGAGGAATTGATTTCGCCCTTAAACGAGGAAGCCCATCTGCGACTTCAGCGAGAGACGAATACGCCAATAGCCGTGGCGGAACGTCTGATGACTAGTTACCAGCACCGTCGTTTCATTGAATCAGGTGCGGTGCGTATTGTCATGCCGGACCTAACATGGACTGGTGGCATTTCCGAGACCAGAAAGATCGCTATTCTGGCATCGACTCACCAGTTACCGATTGCCCCTCACGATTGCGTTGGTCCTGTGAACATGTTTGCCGCCGCTCATATTTGTGTGTCACAGCCAAATGTTATGATTATGGAATACAATCGGGCGATGGCCCTAGGTTGGTACAGTGAATTTGTGGATCCGATGTTTAAAGTCATAGATGGTTTCCTTATGGCACCTGAAGAGCCAGGGCTAGGTACCCGACTCAAGCCAGAGATTAGTAAACGCCCTGATGCGACGGTACGGTTCAGTAGTGAATCTCGGGATTCCTGGTTGACCTCACTACAACGCTACACCTATCCCCCTAAAGATTTACGTACAGAAATTTCTCAAGAATAAAAAAACTTTTATGGTTATAAATACTCAGCATTGAGTTTATATATGGACTTCTGAATTCATTTTTACACCATGAGGATAATACTCGTCTGAACCTCTATTAATTATACTTCAAATTCTTATCATGGTAGACGCTAGGTTTATTGTTATGACCGATACCCATTTTACTCCTCCAGGAAGAGGGGAAGATGGGCGATGGTGGAATAGAACACTAGGTTCTCAATCACTGGAAATTGGGGAGGCACTCATCTCAACCGTTAACGATATATCTCCCGATTTTATTATTCATTGCGGTGATTTTACTCATTTGGGTGATATCCAAAGTTTTCAATTTGGGGTAGATATCATGAACCGTATGTCCTGTCCCTATTATATTATTTTAGGGAACCATGATGCAGAACAAAAGGGAATACGAAACCTCATTAGACCTCTTATTGAAAATGATAATGGAAATTTTTATTATTCCCGACAGTTAGCTGGTATACGCTTTATCTTTATCGATAGTGCTTTCTGGGTATCAAAAGACGGTAAAGAGTACAATTATAAAAACCCACATTTTGTAGATGGAGATGATTACTTGGGGTTGGGGCCCTCACAAGAAGTTCTTGATTGGCTAAAGCATGAACTTTTAAGAAATCAAACCCAACCTACAATTATTGTTACACACGTACCAATATATTCTACGCAAACTTACCCTGTCGAAACTTTACAAATGGGAAAGCCAAAACAAACTTTTCCTACACCCTATCACCATTTCGCATCATATAGTATACATGATAAAGCAATAAATGAGATAATCTCAAAACACAACAATGTCGTTGCAATATTTTCAGGGCATTGGCACATCTCTGATATAACCACTGTAAATGGAGTTATTCATTGCCAAACAGGGTCACTCATGGAATATCCTTTTGAATTGAGGGTAGTGGATAAAGGCCACAATCAATTAAACCTTTCGACAATTGGATTGAATGATTAAAAATTTCCATTATCATTTTCAATAAGAGGTCTAATGAGGTTTCGTATTCCCTTTTGTTCTGCATCATGGTTCCCTAAAATAATATAATAGGGACAGGAC
>PNEW01000087.1 GCA_002922725.1 Verrucomicrobia bacterium Opi.OSU.00C
AGATGTGTATAAGAGACAGGTCTTATATAAAGCGTAATGTTAATTTATATTTCGAATTAATATTTTAAAAGTTAAGCCTAAATAATGAAAAGATTGTTAACCAAAAATCACTTTCCTTGAAATAAGTTTATTAGGGTCACTATAATCATCCTTTTCATTACCCAATTGTATGGTCTTCTTTGTTGCTATTTTTACACGTGGATTTATTTATCAAGCAGAATGCTGACCAAATTATTATTGGTGGTACTATGACCCAGAATCCACTCTCTTCAGGTGGAATTAATGTCTTACTGCTCTCTAATTCATTTATCTCCTCATAATATTGCCTATCTTGAATAAATTGATTTTGTTTTTCAATAACTTGATCTGTGGAAATTATCCATATAAAGCCCACCCAAATAAATGTAAGTAAAATTCCTAATTTACTCTTCCATGAAAGTTTCACGAGATTATATTAATATACTTATCAACTTATTAATTAAAGGAAATAATTATGAGTGAAGATGATTTGTTTAATAAAACAGTAAAAAGCGAGTTATCTTTTAAACCGGTAATTAATAAAACCCCGAAATATCTTACTATTGAACAGATAGATTTTTATAATAAAAACGGTTATTTAAAACCACTCCAAATCTTCACTAGAATGGAAGTGATAAAAAATAGAGAATTCTTCGATCAGTTGCTCAATGAATTTAATGAGAATGAACATAACAATGCGGCTTATTCAATAAATGGTTATCATGTTCGCTGCGAAGAAATCTGGAATATTGTTATGAACCCTAAGATACTCGATTGCGTGGAAGATCTAATAGGGCCGGATATTATTGCTTGGGGTTCCCATTACTTTTGTAAAATGCCTTTTGATCGAAAAGCAGTCCCCTGGCATCAAGATGCTTCTTATTGGCCATTGAGACCTGCCCGAACTGTTACTGTTTGGTTGGCTATTGATCGATCCGATGAAGAAAATGCTGCAATGCAATTTATTCCTGGGACTCATATTCTTGGGCATCTTTCATGGGGAAAAACTAAAAAGTTGGCGGTTTTATCCCAAGAAATTCCTAATGCAACTAAGTATGCGCAACCAGTATTCAATACTTTAAAAGCAGGAGAAATTTCTCTTCACGCGGATATGATGGTTCACGGATCAACAGCAAATGCTGGAAGATACAGAAGATGCGGGCTTACTATCCGTTACTGTCCCCCTAATGTAAAGATTACAAGTAATGAGGATAAATATAAAGATTATGGTATGCATGCAATTCTTTGTAGGGGAAAGAATCTGTATGGATATTGGGATTGTAGACCTAAACCTACGAAAACACTTGGCACTTAAGTGTACCTACAAGAAAAAAAGATGAAATATAAACTGCAAATTAACTCAACAAATTTAAAATTGGGTGCAGGGGCGGGATTTGAACCCGCGACCTTCAGGTTATGAGCCTGACGAGCTACCAAACTGCTCCACCCTGCATCGTATGTGAAGGTGAGTAATAAGGAGTGGATTGGCTGTCGATACAAGTTTTTTTTTAAAATTCTAGTATCCAACCAAATTTTAAACCGTAAATATATGTTGGTGATTTTTAAACAATAGTCGTGTATTATATATAGTAGAAAACTCAAATTTCATCTATTTTGTGAAGTGACGAACATAAATAATTCTGAAAAACTTTTTATTACTGGAGGGAATGGATTTATTGGATCTCATTTACTACCCCATTTAATTAGTAAAGGTTATTCAATAAAATGCCTATTAAGAGAAACCAGTAATATTAAACGTATAGAGGGTCTTGAATATGAATGCATTATTGGGGACATCCGTGATATCTCTTGCCTTACTGAAGGTATTAAAGATTGTCATGGAATCATTCATCTAGCAGCAATAGCTAACTGGAGTGATATTGGATCAAACCAAGTCTATAATGTAATTGTCGAGGGAACTAATAATGTATTAAGAGCCGCCAAAAACAATGGGAATATAAGAACAGTCTTTGTAAGTAGTGCAGCAGCAGTGGGTGGAACTAGAGATGCTTATATCCAAAACGAAAATGAGCAATTTGGGTTAAAAGATAATAAGTACTCTTATGCATCAGCAAAATTTAAAGCAGAAAAACTGTGTCAAAAATATGTAATCAAAGGTTTGCCGGTAATAATCGTAAATCCTACAGAAGTTTTTGGCCCAGGCGATATTGACCTCGTAACTGCGAAAACATTGGTTGAATTTGCGAAATGTAAACAGATTTTTATTACTAAAGGAGGAACAAGTATTGTTCATGTTCAGGACGTTGCTCAAGGAATTTTAGCTGCATATAAGAAAGGAGATATTGGCGAAAGATATATTTTAGGTGGTGATAATTTAAATTTTTATGAGCTATCGGCTCTTACCCTTAAAATATTAAATATGAAAAAATCCATTATAACAGTGCCACATTTAATGGTTAAACTATTTATAATACTGAGCCGGATTTTTAAGCTTAAAAGCGGGATTAATCCCGCTGCAATGGAATATGCTCTACTATATTGGTTTATGGATAATATTAAGGCCAAACGTAAATTGAATATAGAATTTCGATCTGCAAAAGATACCTTGGTTCCAACACTTAAATGGCTTCAAGAGGAGGGATTCATTTCTATGGATAATACTCCCAATCATAATGAAAACAAAGGTTGAATTATAACCAAGAGAATATTATATTAACGACTAAAAGATAACCGTAAAAACATGATTTTCATGGTACAAAAAATGCCCAAGAAATGTTGTTTTTATTTTCCCAAGTGAAGGAATGTCTTTTTGTAAATTAATTATAAATTCACTTCTACCAAAGTTTACTTCTATTTCAACATCTTCAAACCCAACCCATCTTTCTGTTATTTGATATTGATATTTGTAAAAACACTCTTTTGCGCTGTATATCAAAGTAGCAGAATCATCTTGTTTGTCATTAGGTAAACTTCGAATCCAAAATTGCTCCCTATAAGTCAGGATTTGTGGCCATAAATGTCGCTTTAGTCTTCCGAACATTTCTATATCAAACCCCAGAGAGGGAAAATCTTTTTTTTTCGCAACAGCAACTCCACAATATTCATTGCTATGAGCAATACTTCCAGAAATATCGTTAGGCCATCGGGGGGCCCTATTTTCATCTATTAAAAGAGGGAAGTAAGTATACCCAAATTCCTTAAGAGCGACACGGGCACAAATTCTACCTGCGGTGAATTCATTTTTTCGTTTATTAGAAGAATTATTTATAAAGTGCATTTCTTCTGGATACAAACTACCTTTTACTGCATTAATTACTGTTTCTTCAGTTATAACCTTTTTGGGGAAGAGTGAACGTAATGGCTTCGAAGGTAGGTAATTATATATTTCCATGTAACTTATAAAGGTAATAAATCTTTACTAGCGAAGAGATAATGTTGCTTTTTTAAAATGGTTTTGCTCATTTATTAATTATGAGCAATCAAATACGAGTTGGTTTTATAGGTGCTGGTGCAAATACTCGGGGTAGGCATTTACCTGGTTTTCAAGAAATTGATGATGTAATATGTTCTGTTGTTTGTAATCGTAGCCGTGAATCGTCTGAAAAAGTCGCAAAAGAGTTTAATATTTCGCGTATTGCTGAAAGCTGGACTGAGGTAGTTAATGATCCAGAAATAGACGCTATATGCATAGGTACATGGCCTTACTTACATGCTGAAATTACTAATGCAGCACTTGCTGCTAATAAACATGTACTAACGGAAGCAAGAATGGCTAGAAATTTAATTGAAGCACAATCAATGTTAGAAGCCGCTAAAGAAAAACCAAATTTGGTAGCGCAAATTGTGCCAGGACCAATGACCTTTGAATTTGATGCAACAATCATAGAACTTATTTCAAAAGGCGAGATAGGAGAATTAAGAGAAGTATGTGTGACAGATACAGGATGTCAATTAGCGCTATCAGATTCGCCTATAATGTGGCGTCAAGATTTTGAATTGAGCGGTCATAACATAATGGGTATGGGTATTTATCATGAAATAATCCACCGATTGATAGGTGATGAACCAATTTGGGTCATCGCTGATGGCGCAATCTTTACAAAAGAACGCAATGATCTTCAAAAAAAAGAAAAAGTGCGAGTAAATATCCCTGATTGTATTTCGATACTTGGGAAGTATTCATCAGGAGCGCGTATGATATACCATTTTAGTGGAATAGAATCTGGTCAATCTCGTGTAGAAATAAGACTCAATGGTTCTAAAGCTTCTTTGCGACTGGATCTTAAAAACAATGTACTATATCGAGCCGACCTAGGATCAGACGTTGAAGAACATATTGATATTTCCCCAGAAAAAAAGGGGCGTTGGCAAGTAGAGGCAGATTTTATTGATAGTATTCGAAATGGTACACCAGTAAAATTAACTAATTTTGAATTAGGAGTAATTTATATGCAATTTACTACTGCCGTTCATGAATCTTGGACTAATGAAGGAAAAAAAATTAATATTATTGGAAATCCTCAATAGTAGTAAAAGGTATTTAGTCAGGATATAACCAATTTGGTAAAAAAAATAGGACAAATATAAAAAATATACAAATACCGATAACAACCGCGAAACATCCTATTTTTATCATAGACGAATCACTTCTCTGTGTGGGTTGATATTGTTGTGTGATTGACTCCGCTAACGAATATTTATCAGTCTCTTCAGGTGATTGAGACTTTAAAGTAATTTCCGAATTAAAGGTTGGTGCCGTTGAAGTTAAAGAATTACTCTCACCACTACTATTAAATGATTCGTTTTGGTGTTCCTCGATTTTTGAATTCAACCATGCCAAGTGTTTTAACAGCAGGTTTTTTTGATTGAGGAGTTCTTGAAGGGTAAACTTCAAAGGATATAAATTAATTGCTGGAGTTAAATTCTAAAGTGTAATGCAGGAAAATATAGGGGATATTTCCTTAAGACTGTTTAAAATAGAAATCAATTTTACCAAGAAAATAGCTAGATTGTTCCATTCTCAATAGATACAGTATGGTGTTGTGCATCCCATATGACTTTTCCATTAGTAAGGGCAAAAAGAGTGAAGTCCCGACCTTGGCCTACGTTACGTCCTGGGTGGTAACGAGACCCTCTCTGACGGATTAAAATATTACCAGCGACAACAAGTTCACCACCAAATTTTTTAACACCTAAACGTTTACTATTACTATCACGTCCGTTCTTACTTGTTCCTTGTCCTTTTTTATGTGCCATTTACGTATATTCTCCCTTTAAGCTTTAATTGACTCTATTTGAATAACTGATAGCTCTTGACGGTGTCCATGTTTGCGCCGATATCCTTTCCGGCGTTTCTTTTTTAATACTATTACCTTCTTGCCTCTCTTATTTTCGACAACCTTTGCTTTGACCATGGCTCCATCGACGTACGGTGTACCAATAGATACCTTATCTCCATCTCCTATCATCAATACATTATTTATATCAATAATATCGCCAGACTTAGTATTTCTATATCGGTTAACGTGAAAAATATCACCTTCTTCCACAGTAAGCTGTCTCCCTTGAGTTTTAATCGTAGCTTTCATTCTAAAAAACCTATATTTAAAAAGATGAAGATAAGAAAGGCAAGGCCTATCGGTAAAAATAATTATGCAAATTGAAAATATCAAATCCTTTTACCAACAATCAAAAGTCGTTGAGCATTATGCATCAGCAACTATAAATATTGGTCTTTGGCATGCAGAAGAAAAGATATTTACTCATGTTTTTTGTAAAAATGATACTATATTAGACCTGTCTCTTATACACATCT
>PNEW01000088.1 GCA_002922725.1 Verrucomicrobia bacterium Opi.OSU.00C
AAGATATTCCACGTACTGAGTATCAGACCGGGCAGAAACAGCGATCTGGTCCCACAGGGCGTAATGCTGGATCATATTACATAGTCCGATACCTCCACCATGTGGACAAATTGGAATACAATATTTAGCAGCCATGAGTATAACTGAAATTACATCGTTAACACCTCCCATGCGCGTGGCATCGATTTGGCAAAAAGCAATACTCCCACTCGCAAGTAACTGCTTGAAGATAACAGGCGAGGGGACCTGTTCTCCTGTGGCTATACCTATTTTGTAAGGTGCTAACGCATTTGCGATTTTAATGAAACCTATGACTTCGTCACGCGCGGTTGGTTCCTCTATCCACAAAGGTTGATATGGTGCCAATTCTTTCATATGGGCTATAGCCTGATCTACACTCCAGATTTGGTTAGCATCTAGCATTAAGTTAGCATTATCACCGATTGCATGACGAATAAAAGCAAGCCTTTCGCGATCATGTTGAAGATCTTCGCCCAACTTTCATTTTAAAACTGTCAAACCCTAAAGCTTTTACTTCATTAATAGTCTCAATTATTTGATCATTGCTTAAACCCAACCAACCCGCCGTTGAGTAAGCTTTCGGCCCTCTTTTTTTCATGGCATTTTCACGTGTAGGGCAACTTTCTTTATTAGCGCGTAATATATCGAGTCCTTCATCAGGAGTGAGGGCATCTTTAAGATAACGCCAATCTATCGACTGGATGATTTTTTCTGGTGGGAGATCAACAAGAAGTTTCCACAAAGGCTTATTTTCTTGTTTAGCCCATAAATCCCACATGGCATTAATAATGTTACCTACAGCCATACGGTAACAACCGTCAGCAAGCCAACGTAGTTGATGATGATCAATAAATTTTTTATGAAAGGCACCCGGGTCATCAATAAATTCTTCAAGGGAAGTATTTATGATTAGTTGGGCTAGGTTCTTGACACCGTAACAGATCCAATCGTTACCGGCTCCGACTGTAAAATTAATAGAGACTCCGTTTATACCAGAGTCTGTAATTAGAGTTGTAATCGTGGCAGAATAATCCGGTTTCCTATGAAAGGGATCTGAACCAAGAAGAGTGTCAGAAGTGGGAATGCGGAGGTCGACGACGTCAACAGCCGTGAGAATGGTTGATGATGACATAGAACAATTTAGAGCTTCAAGTTTAGACTGGAGATTGCATTTAACTTTTATTAATTATAATTCATTTTCTATAATAACAAATGGAACTATTAGTTACCTCTATTTAGATTACTCAATAATAGTGGGGTCACTGTACAACCATTAATCCACCAATATAGATAGTGATTTTCTAACTAAATTTATTTTGAAAGAGGTGTCTATACTTTATGTTAGTTAGGATTTTGTTAGGTAATGGGTTAGATTAATGAAAGTGCTTTTTCTAAGGTGATTCGACGAAATGACTGTTCGATGATTTGCTCTTGATCATGGGTTGATTTCCATTTAATGAAAGCGTCTTTACCATGAGGTATGGAATCAAAGAGGTTTTCGATCCAATCATTGAATAGGATTAAATTACAGCGAATGCTAAAGTCAGAGTTGGTGATTTTTCCGTCAGGGGAGTAGAGATAGCATGTATCGATTAATCGGGTGGCAGAAGCTTTTTGTTGTGGTTGGTAGTTACGAGGTGTGGGAGAATTTACTGGGACGAAAAGAATATTTATGGCGCGATCAGTGATAGCGTTGAGACGATCGATAGGGTCAGTACCGACAATGACACTCTTATGATCAGGCCAGATATCAAACATACCATAGGTAGCTTTGGGTACACGTGATTGAAAGGTATAGTAGTCTGGGTAGGCAAAGAATTTATTGCCTGAGGCTCGGTAGGTGTTGTAGAAGGCGGTGATATAGGCCATGACTAAGGTGATAGCGCCGATGCCTTCGATGCCGTTAGGTGTTAAAAGGCCGAGTCGCTTGGTATTAGTGAAACCATTAAAGTACTTGGCAGGGGATATTATCTGTTTGCCGTTAATAATCTGGAAGTCGCTGTCGCGTAGTTTGGAACTGTGCATGGCTGCCAATCAGAATTTTTCACATTGAAGTACCCTTTTAAACTTGTGTTCAACTTGATTTAATAGCAAGCCCCCAATCATGAGACCTTGAACGAGAATACACTTCCATTTAAGCTTTGAATGATATGGGCTTGATTCTATATAAATTATTATCTTTTTACACAATCTATACTATGAACTATTACCCCCCGTTGCACCAGTCGGGACGTTACGTTACACGTCTCTCGGGCCGGAAAAACCCGGTCCTCCGGAGGCGACGTAACCGTGACTCTTACCGCCTGGATCGGGGGTGACCCAGAAGGCATACAGGCTTCCGTTTGTCGGCCGGAATCGTAACCGGACCGGGCCGCCACCGGTCGCTGAAAGATCTGCGGCACCTCGCCACCGGATCGGCACGCAGATTTCGTCTTCGTGTACCGGAATGCATCTTTCCATTGAATAAGGTTCAATAACCCGGCCTTCCCGGTCGAGGGCTTCGACCTGAAGTAAACCCTCCGGGGCCTCTACATTGACAAAAAGATGGTCGCCTTTGAAGGTGAGTGGTCTGGTAATCAACTCTCCGGGGGTATCTCCGGCATCCATGGAGACAAAGCCATCACGGCGAGTCCAGGCGACGTGGGTGCTGCCTCCGGCATATATATGTCGCGGGCACCGGAGGGGGCGATGCCTGAAAATCCTGAATAGTAGAAGTGCAACCGATCCCGGGCGATAATGCATCCCCCAGCAGGTCTCAAGTATGCCCGGTCCCAATCCCCGTCTTTTTTTGTGGCACCGATGAAGACTTCCCTGTCCGGCCGATACCAGTGGAATCCGTCCCGACTGTAGCCCAGTTTGATCTGAGTCAGCTTTGGAAACTGTCCTTTTCGGCAGATGTCGTTGGTTGGACCATAGAGGATTGCAAAAATTCCCAACATGATGCTCTCATAGGGTACGACCTCCAGCATGTACAGCTGCGTCGGCTCCTGGACAATCCACTCCGGATCCGGTAGGTCCAACCTGTCGGCCCCGACCCAAAACACCTGCCCTTCGGACAGCCCTGAAGCGGGCTCATCGAGGCTTATGACCTGCCTCAGGGCCTCTTCCGGCGTAGCCTCCCGAAGACTTTTAAACTGCCAGAACTGATCCCTTTCGATATAAGCCCGGCGTCGTTTGCCTTCTTGGCCATAGTCCCATTTGAGGTTCAGCACCCATTTCCGTCTGAAAGGATTGTAGTGGAGGGTCGTGCCGTCGGCGCCTCTAGCCGTGAACTGTGCCGCATGTTCCCAATGCACGCCATCACCCGACTTCAAGAGCCAGTTTTCGCTGATTCTCTTGCTCTTCTGATGGATCTCACTTACCTCCCAGGGGACTTTCCCGTGAAACATGTATAGGTAGGCCTTGAATCGCTCCGTAGAATCCTGCGCATGGAGATCCAGGAACGGGCAGAAACTATCCCTGGAACGCATCGGGTAGTCGTTGGGAAGGATCACATTCGTACCGGGTAAGATATCCAGGTCCGGCCTCTCCCAATGCAAACCGTC
Source organism: Verrucomicrobia bacterium Opi.OSU.00C (assembly GCA_002922725.1). Classification (GTDB taxonomy): domain Bacteria; phylum Verrucomicrobiota; class Verrucomicrobiia; order Opitutales; family PNEW01; genus PNEW01. Next base: position 3,567 of record PNEW01000088.1, read on the forward strand.
GTCACTGAACGCTACCGCCGTGTGTCCCGGATAGGAGGCCAGATACCAGAGGAGGAACTTCCGGGTTACCGGATCGTAGGCGACTCCGTCGTCGAAAGGACAGGCCGTGGCCGCGGCAGTGCCGTCGCGGCCTTCATGTTCAGCCGCAGTCTCCGGAACCAGTATTGGATTTCCCTCATATTTCTGCGCCGGGTGAAACACCCTTTTCAAGGTAGTATACTCGATCAAGAAACCATCGACAAATAGCTGCCGGCCCACGTCAATCGGTATCACCGATGGCGGAGAGTCCAAATACGGAACCGGCATTGGCTCGCGGGATGACGGATTCATGTCGCGCGGGGGCCATTCTTCGGGCAACCGAATTCCATTGTAAAGCACAGTATTCATCGGACAAATTATTCAATTAAGGATTCCATCTATCTCTGTTTTCTAACTGCCAGAGAACGCGAGGTTACTAACTGTTAAAAAAAAAAAGTTATGATAATTGCAATTTTACTTTTCATAATATTAACCATATTGCCTGGCCCAGAACATGCCGCACGGGCCATCTTCGCTCGGCCCGCTACCTCTCAGCTAAAATTATTGTAAACATTGAGAGGCTTGCTTGTTAAATCGGTCAAGTATATCAATAATTGAAAAGCTGGGGTGCCCAATTAAGTAAGAATGGATCGTGTCATTGAAATTTCGGTACCAGTGCTCAGCGATTTTACTTTTTCCGACTACCGCACCAACTATACTTCCTGCCGTTGCTGCGGTGCAGTCATTATCTAAACCCATTGCTACCGTTTCACCAATAACTTTTGTGAGATCAGTTCCACCGATCTTAAGCCCCCAAAGTGTCAAACAGGCATTATTAATAGTATGAACTTTGTGCATGCCATTGAATCTTTCATCCACGGCATTTCGCGCTTCCTGGTAGTTTGTAATTTTCGGGGCAAGGTCAAATGCCCAATTTATCGCGTTTGCCAATTCGCAATCTTTAGGAATTTCGCTGAGCCCAATTTTTAATGCATCTAACGGATTATCAACAGTAAAAGCAGCAGAAATAGCAGCCGAGAAAAACATCTCTCCATATATACCATTTTTACGATGGCTAATGTAAGCATCACGATAAGCCATTTCAGCAGCAAATTCTGGCCATCCAGGTGCCATATACCCCCATGGGTCCGAACGGATATCTGCGCCTATTAATTCATCGTATGGGTTATCAATCTCTCCAGCAGTCATAGCTGAATGACCAGCCTTTAAATTTTTAAGTGTAATATCTTCCGCGGTACACGCATAAGGTAGGTAACGGAGCCAGGATTCTCCTACGTTATTGGTAGTAAAATTTGTGCCGTGAGATTCTGTGATTAATAGGCCTAGAAGTGTATAAACAATGTCGTCATCAACCGGTACTCCGTTAAGTTTATCTCGAGTATAACTTTCACGTGTACTAAATTCATATCTCAATTCTAAAGGATTAGGAACATTACTCCAATAATCTTCAGGTGGAAAAGTATCTCCATTTTCATTGGCAAGTGAGTTCATATCTTCAATCGACCATAGTTCAACAGGGGCGCCAAGTGTGCATCCTGCTAGTCTACCAAGCAGAGAACCTTCTAATTTATCTCGGTAAATAACTTCATCCAACTTGTCCCAAATCCGTCTTGGTCCATTTGGGCGAAGTTGCTTTATCTTTTGTAATTTATTTGGTTGTTGTTCCATTAGATTTCAGTCGATTGAATTGTTATATTTGACCCCTTAAATACCTTATACTATTATAAGTATTTATATATTATAACTTTATAAATATTTAGCATTATGAATTTATGCAAAGTTACAATAAATTCGCCAATATTCAAGGGTAACGCTCAATGAAATTAATAAGCAAGCTATTTGAAGTTCATTACTTTTCCCTTATAATTTAGGGGGTTAGAGGGAGTTAATCATTGACAGTGGAACGCCGTCTAATATATCTATTATCTTTTATACGGGGAGGTGTTTAATGAGAGTGTTTTGATGGGCTAGAGGTATATCTAAAAAATTACCTTACAATCAAAATGATTTCTAGAGGCAATTAAGCTTCAATATGCGATCGCCTCCACTCATCTGATCTAACAGATGAGCGTATGAAAAATCTAAAAAACCGTGCATCCGGCCTTTAAAGGAAGGACGCATAATCACCGCGATTAATGCGGTCCTTTCTTTTCCACGCGTCCGGCAGGTAGAGATTTGTATCAGTCTCTTATACACATCT
>PNEW01000089.1 GCA_002922725.1 Verrucomicrobia bacterium Opi.OSU.00C
GATATTACAGTACTTAGTGGAGATGATAGTTTAACCTTACCCTTTATGTCAATTGGTGCAAGAGGCGTGATCAGCGTGGCTTCAAAGATGAACCTAAAAGGTATATTCCTAAGTACAGGTGGACTTGTTGGTTAAGATTAAATTTAAAAACTTCTGAAGGTAGATTCAATAAATATTTCTTCAAATTCGATTCCTCTTGATTGCGGAGGCGTCCTTCTTAAACTACCGATTATATTCTTAGTAAGAAAATCATTACTTCAGACCAAATATGTCAATAGGTCTATTGTTTTCTGGGCAGGGTGCTCAAAAAATTGGGATGGGAGCGAATCTTTATGAAAACTCACGATTAGCTCGCAATCTTTATGCTACCGCGAATGAAATACTTGGCTGGGACCTAGCAAAAATTTCTTTTGAGGGGCCAGAAGATTTACTCATGGAGACAAGAATATGCCAACCAGCTTTATACGTTTGTGGGTATGTCATAAATTCTATTTTGCAGAAAACCCGACGTATTGATAAAATTGGTGTTGTTTTTGGTCTTAGCCTTGGTGAATTGACTGCTCATGCCGTAGCCGGGACATTCAATTTCACTGATGGTTTAAAAATAGTAGCTGAAAGAGGACGCCTTATGCAAGTGGCTTGTGAGGCTACTGATGGATTGATGGCTAGCCTGATTGGCGGTAGTTCAGTAAACGTAAGTGAGTTATGTACTAAATATGACGTTGAAATCGCAAATTATAATAGCCCAGATCAGACTGTTATATCAGGGGAAAAAAGACAAGTTGAAGCAGCTATTCAAGAAGCCAAAAATAGTGATTACCGAATGGTTGTACCGTTAAAAGTGGGTGGTGCTTATCATAGCAGATTAATGGAACCGGCTCGTAAAGAATTTGAAGCTTATTTAAGGAATTATACTTTCAATAATCCATCAATAAAAGTATTGTCTAATACAACAGGGAGTGAAGTCAACAATGGCGATGAAATTAAACAGTTATTAGTAAAGCAAATTGTATCTCCTGTTCGTTGGATTGATTGTATGCGATATGCAACTTCTCTAGGTATCACTGAGTTTTATGAATGTGGTCCAGGGAAAGTATTAACTGGATTAGCTCGACGCTTGGATAGAACACTGAATGTCTCTTCCCAATACGAATTCTCAGATATGATGGTATAGATATGCTAAGTAAAAATAATTTCTTAGGTGATGATTAATTACCTATTATAATTAATAATTGATTTGTATACTTTCTGATCTAAATTTTATTAATGGATACCGCAAAAGAAATTCGTAATTTTTGCATCGTTGCACATATCGATCATGGCAAAACAACATTTTCCGATCGTCTTTTAGAATTGACCCAATCTGTTGAACGACGCGAGATGCGAGAACAGGTTCTTGATTCTATGGATCTTGAACGAGAGAGAGGTATCACAATTAAAAGTCATCCTGTTACAATGACTCATCAGGGAAAGAATGGAATAGATTATTGTTTAAACCTGATTGATACACCAGGTCATGTCGATTTTTCATACGAAGTCTCACGTAGTTTAGCTGCTTGTGAAGGTGCAGTTCTACTTGTTGATGCAGCTCAAGGCATCGAAGCCCAAACTGTTGCAAATGCACAACTGGCAATTAGCCAGAATCTAACACTCATCCCAGTAATTAATAAAATCGATGTAAATAATGCAGATGTCCTTGGGGTACAACAACAAATTGAAGATATTCTAGCAATACCAGCAGATGAAGTTTTACTGGCCAGCGCTAAAAATGGAACAGGAATTGAGGATGTACTTCATGCTGTAATATCTCGAGTACCTACCCCGCGATGGGTCAACTATGCAAAGGATCGGATTCTTATTTTTGATAGTGTTTACGATAGCTATAAAGGTGTAATTTGTTATGTCCGAATATTTTCGGGTTCATTAAAGGCTGGAGATGAAATTCTCTTAATGAGTGATGAAGGTAAAGCCGAAGTTAAGGAGGTAGGATGGTTCTCTCCTGAAATGAAAGTATGTGATACTCTTAATGCCGGCAATGTTGGTTATATCGTTACAAATATTAAAGATGTAGCTGACATTAAGCTAGGCGATACAATTACAAAATTGAACAATCCTGCCACAGAAATGTTACCAGGGTATAAGGAAGTACGTCCTATGGTTTTTAGTGGTATTTATCCTTTGGATACTGTTGATTACGAAAAGCTAAAGGCAAGTATAGGTAAGTTGCGCCTCAATGACTCGGCCATTGTTTATCAATTGGAAAATTCAACAGCTCTGGGATTTGGTTTTCGATGTGGTTTTCTCGGGCTGCTTCATATGGAAATTGTTATGGAACGAATACGTCGTGAATACGATCTTGATATAATATCAACTTACCCCAGCGTCATTTATAGAATTGCCACTAATGGAAATGAGGTTTTAGAGATTGAAAATCCCACAGCATTTCCTGATCCGACGTTAATTGAATCCATATTAGAACCTACTATTCGTGCTACTATTCATACCCCCAAAGACCATATTGGTGATGTATTGAAATTGATCAGGGATAATAGAGGAAACTGCTATCAAACCGAATCACTGGATCAAACCCGGTTAATTCTATATTGCGTGTTACCGTTAAATGAAATCCTTGTTGATTTCAATGATCGTTTGAAAAGTATAACCAAAGGTTATGGGTCAATGGATTATGAATATGGGGACTATATTGAATCTGACCTGGTTAAACTAGACATCTTAGTTAATAACGAAACGGTTGATGCTTTTTCATCGATTTGCCACCGCCTTAAAGCCGAATCCAAGGGTAGGGCACTTTGCAATCGACTTAAAGATATTATACCACCTCAACTGTATAAAGTGGCTATTCAAGCTGCAATTAGTGGTAAAGTTATTGCTCGTGAAACACTTAGGGCAGTACGTAAAGATGTTACGGCTAAATGTTATGGGGGCGATATTTCACGGAAAAGAAAACTTCTTGAAAAGCAAAAAGAAGGTAAAAAACGGATGAAACAGGTTGGAAATGTTTCGATCCCTCAGGATGCTTTTATCCAGGTATTAAAATCGAACTAAAGAACTTTTACTATTTCATGAGCAAAATATTTTATAAAGAAAAGAAACTCATTAAGAATGCAGAGTATTGGCTTCGTTTAGCCGATAAAATATATAACTATCGTTGTGACCTTCTTAATAAAAAACAACTAGATTCATTTCAAAATGTGATGCATGAATTAGGGCAATCAATAAATAGAGAATTGCTTGATAAAGAGGATATTCAAAAAGGTATTGATAAAATAAAAAAACTTATAAGTAAGTATGGTGGTAGCTTTTATCCCCGAAGCAGTTGGGCCGAGAATGTTGAAGCTTTTCTTGTCGTTGCGATTCTTGCTATTGGGATTCGTACCTTTTTCTTTCAACCTTTTAAAATACCCACAAATTCAATGTATCCTACATATAATGGATTGACTTATAAAATATATGACAACGATGAAAAAAAGCCTAATAAAGTTTCAAAGATTGGGCGTTGGATGCTTTTTGGTGCGAAGCATTATGAGGTTAAAGCGCCGATCAGTGGTGAATTGCTTTTACCGCTTTCAAAAAAGACTGAAATCCGTAATAATCATGGCTATTTCAGTAATGAACTTGCCAAAAGTCGACTGCGCAGCTTCAAACGTAAATATACACTGTACTTTGATAATGTTCCGATAGTCATAAAAGTACCTGCTGATTTCTCATTCCACAAAGTTTTACATGAGAGATTTGCTCCTGAGACTGACAATGTAATGGATTGGTTAACACGTAGCAATATAGATCAAGGCATTATTTATGAAGGTGGTATCCCTTTACTAAAAACAGGAATTTATTTCAAAAAGGGTGATATCGTACTTGCCTTTGATGTATTGACTGGTGATGCACTGTTTGTAGATAGATTTAGTTATAATTTTATTCGGCCCAATATTGGAGATCCTTTTGTCTTTCGTACACGTAATATAAAAGAATTGACACGTATGAATGGAGGAAAACCTGACGATAAATACTATATTAAGCGTCTTGTTGCAAAAGGTGGTGATGAAATTGAAATTAAACAACATGTATTATTTAGAAATAGTTCGCCAATTAAGGGCGCAGATGTATTTAACAAAAATGCAAATCGTGACAACGAATATGAAGGCTATACAAATGTTCGGAGACTTAAGGAAGGATCTAAAGAATTCATTCCTCCCAATCATTTTTATGCAATGGGTGACAATTCAGATCAAAGTTCTGACAGCCGTTATTTCGGTTTCGTACCTGAAGCGGAAGTAGTTGGAAAAGCCATTTTTATATACTATCCATTTTCTATAAACTGGGGCCTTGCAAAATAAACTGATTCCTTTTTGAGAATCATATCATTAAAACCAAATTATTAATTCTTCGCACAATATATATTATGTCTAATATTTTTATTCTAGTATAAATCGTCATTAATGAATTTAGACAAACGACCCTACTTCTCGTAAGATCCATTAAATATACAACGAAATCTAAATTTGACATATATTTACCTCGGTATCTAAATTTAAATGTTAAATATATAATAAAAAATGTATAAATTAAAACTGATCACCTATTTTTGTTTATTGTTTGGACATCCTTTTTGTTCAATCTTTGCACAAACAATCACATACGATTTTGAAAATGATACTGCAGTTGGATCAGAATTTATAATTGGAGAATCACCAACGAGTATCCATGTTGTAAATTTCACCTTGGAAACGGTAGAAAATTCCGCCCTCGCACATTCGGGCACAAAGGCACTGGTTCTTGTTCCAGGGGCAACCTGGGGTAAGATACTAATGGAAAGAGGTGTTCAGGACCTCCAATTCTATGTCGCCGACACCCAAGGGGGAGGACGCGTAGAATTAAGAGATAAAAACTTTCATACATTACATGAAAATGGAGTAGTAGAGGGTTTCCCAGTTGACATCAGTCCAGGGGCTAATCCACCCGTTCAAAATTTTACTGCCTTCAACAGCAATATATTTGTAACCACAGATCTAAATTATACTAGTGGGATTAAAGAAATTAAAATTGTCAATCCGTCGGGGCAGGTCTCAATCGACGACCTTACTTTCACTAATATGGAAGGTCCAACTAACAATACTTTTTTTGAAGATTTTGAAGATTTAAATAGACATCCTATTTTCAAAGTACGAGTTAACCGTGCCAATTTTACCTTGGGTCAGTCGCCTGAAACCGCTACATTTACGGGTGGTATTGTTACGATAATATTTTACGGTGGTGCTGGGGGTGCGGGGCGACCCTTTAACCACTCTTATCCCCTATCTCCCGGTGATATAGCTGAACATGAATCGGCCTCTTGGCGGGTTCTCGATGAAATGGAAGGTGAAATTAATTTTACTGAATCTCCGATGGCAAAAGTGGAATTTTACGCCGCCGTGGGTGAAGAAGGAGATGGAACAATTGAAGTTTACGATACTGAAAATAATCTACTCACTTCGACAAACGATATTCCTTTAAATATGAGTTTTGAGGTAGCAAGTTTTCCCTTTACATTTTTTTCTTTTAATGCCGCTGAATTAGGAGCTCCGGGAGGAATTGGAAAAATAATATACAAAAACGCACCTTCGCCACAGGCTCAAACAGGAGGCTTTTTAACCGATATTGCCCTTGACGACTTTGGTTTCACGCCGATTGGAGCGCCTGGCACAGGCACGACAGCAACGCCTGTAACGCCGGAGGTACCTGCCGTTGCAGCGCCAGAGATCACGACGCAACCGGTAAGTCAGTCCGTAACATCGGGACATACAGCAACCCTAAGTGTTGAGGCAACAGGAGATGATCTGACCTACCAGTGGTATGGGGGGTCGAGTCCTGATGTTAATTGGCCAGTAG
>PNEW01000090.1 GCA_002922725.1 Verrucomicrobia bacterium Opi.OSU.00C
AGATGTGTATAAGAGACAAATAGTAGACTTACCCGTTCCCATAAATCCAACTATGTACAGATTTACATTTAGCTTAGAATCAATATTCATGTATAATCACTTAAAATTATATATGGGAAGGTGAATATTCTAAATTTATATAAAATCAGTTATTAAAATCAGCAATGGATAAGAGAATTCGTTCAGTTGCATCAATAGCCTTTCCCATTAAATCAAGGTTAAAGCTTTCATTTGGTGCATGTATATTATCATTAGGAGTAACAAATCCTAGCATTAATGAGTCTAAATTCGTTACATTTTTTAAGTCTGCAATAATAGGAATACTTCCACCTTCACGTAGGTACAAAGGTGATTTACCAAATATATCAAATATAGCACTATTTGCAGCTCGAAATGCTTTAATTAATGCTTTGGATTGATCAAATTGAGAATTCGACCGATCTGGAGGCACAATAAGATAGGGTGAACCGCCATGCCCTTCTTTTATTTGCAAAGAAACATGTTCAGGACATCGCTTCTTAATAGCATGAGAGATCAATTGGCTGATTTTTTTAGGGTCCTGATTAGGTACTAACCGACTAGTGATTTTTGCGAACGCTCTTGCTGGAATAATTGTTTTATTGCCTTCCTCTTGATATCCACCACCTATACCATTAAATTCTAAGGTTGGATAAAATCTTACTGCTTCAAATGGAGTGATTCCATCCTTTGTAAAAAATTTCTTTACCCCTAAAGTTGTTGCAAATTCCTCTTCAGTTAATTCTATCCCTTTCAGTTCATCAATTTCCCAATTAGCTGGTTTGATTACATCATCATAAAATCCATCTATATTAATAGTTCCATCATCTTTATGGAATGACGCACAAATTTTAGAGACAACTTGAATTGGATTTAGGATAGATCCTCCATAAAACCCAGAATGAAGATCAGATTTTGAAGCTGTAATTTCAAACTCTAAACCCACTACACCTCGTAACCCAGTTGTGATAACAATTTGATCTGAGCTAATACAACCTGTATCAGAGAGAAGAAGAAAATCTCCCTGTAATCTATCTTTATATTCTCTAAGAAAACCTTCAAAACTTGGGCTTCCTGTTTCTTCTTCTCCCTCAATAAGAAAAGTTATACGCAAAGGTAATTTTTTATATTTCACCAATAACCGTGCTACCGCAGTTAAGAGAATCAGAAAAGGACCTTTATTATCTGCCGCTCCACGCGCATATATTCGATTACCACGAATCTCAGGTTCAAATGGTGGGCTTAGCCAAAGATTAAATGGATCCGCCGGCTGAACATCATAATGACCATAAATAACTATATGAGGCCACTCAGTCTTATCATTCAGAGTTCCTAATATAATTGGATGTAAAGGAGTATTAATAGTCTCAACATTACACCCAATACTTTCTAAAAGGTTACACATATAGTTTCTGGCTCCCTCCATTCCTTCTTTATAGGCGGGATCTGTTGAAACACTAGGAAATCTTAAATATTCCTGAATGACTTTTATTGGATCAAAAATTGCTTTCATTTATTTCAGAATAGCATCATTATTAGTATATTAATATTCCTACTATTAATGCCTAAAGTGGCGAGTATTGGTGAAGATCATGGCAATATTATACTTGTTGGCCGCAGCAATAACTTCTTTATCACGTATTGACCCTCCGGTTTGAATTACAGCAGTTACACCGGATTTTGCAGCAGTAATTAACCCATCTGAAAAAGGGATCAACGCGTCTGAAGCCATGACCGACCTATCTAGGTCAAGGCCAGCTTCTTTTGCTTTCCATATAGCAATTTTTGAACTATCTACCCTGGACATTTGACCAGCCCCTATACCCAAAGTACGGTCTCCTCTTACATATACAATGGCATTGGATTTCACATGTTTAACTACACGCCAACCAAAAAGCATAGAGTCTAATTCTACTTTCGTTGGTGCACGTTTACTGACCACTTTAAATTCTTTCAGATTGGATAATTTCCTGTCTTGATCTTGTGCTAATATACCTCCTATCACTGAACGCATTTCAGGTATTTCCTCTAGATTTTGATTATCATTCAATTGCATAAGTCTTAAATTCTTTTTTTTCTTAAGTAACCTTTCACCTGCTAAAGTAAAACCTGGTGCGATGACTATTTCACAAAATATCTGACTTATTTTATTTGCTAAATTAGTACTTATATTGCGGTTCGTTACAATTATGCCACCAAAAGGAGCCTGCTTATCAGTAGCATAAGCGCATTCCCATGCCTCTATTAAATTTTTACCACTTGCTACACCGCAGGGGTTTGTATGCTTTAAAATTGCAACGGTGGGTTTTTCAAATTCGCGTATAAGGTAAGTAGCCGCCGTAATATCGAGAATATTACAATAGCTAAGTTCCTTTCCATGAATCTGCTCGTAGTATTCAAAAAACCGTCCGTAAAGAGAGGCATTTTGATGAGGATTTTCACCATATCTCAATTTTTTAGATATTTGAAAATTATAATTTAAATTTATAGGAAACTTTTCTTGTGATGTCAGTCCTTTGCTTTTATTTTCTAGATACTTTTCAATTGCCTTATCGTAGTTAGAAGTACGTTTAAAAACTTTTAATGCTAATTCTCTTCGCAAATCTGGTAATAGATTTTTGTTTCTAAGTCCCTCAAGGACTCGATTATAGTCAGCCGGATCACAAACGACCGTAACAGATTTATGGTTCTTTGCTGCACTCCGCAACATGGAAGGTCCACCTATATCGATTTTTTCTATTGCCTCTTCATCAGTTACTCCAGGTTTGGCAATAGTTTCTTCAAATGGATAAAGATTAACGACGACAAGATCTATTAATTCAATATTGTTGTTTTTAGCTTGGGTTAGATGCTCTGGTTTATCTCGACGACACAATAATCCACCATGTATTTTGGGGTGTAGTGTTTTAATTCTACCATCCATCAGCTCAGGAAACCCTGTATGGGTACTCACTTCAGTAACCTTTAACCCTTTATTATTGATTAACTTATATGTCCCTCCTGTTGATAATAAATGATATCCGTAGTGCTTAACTAGTTCTTCTACAAATGGAAGTAAGCCCTTTTTATCACTCACTGATATAAGCGCAAATTTACTCATGCCTTTGTTTTGAATATGAATATAAATACGGCAAGAAAAATCTCATATAGAAAGCTATTAAAGATTGATCCGTAACAAAACTGACTTTGATTGCTATATATGAACATATCATGTCTTGTTCTTTTTATTAATTTACAAAATATTAACTTATATTTATATCATAACGAAAATATTTATACCGTTTTTAGATAACTAAGGATTTACCAGTGAAACCATTAATTATTGCAGATCGTAAATTTAATTCTCGTCTACTTGTGGGGACAGGTAAATTTCCATCAGGTGCAATTATGCATGACTCTATAGAAGCTTCTAATACTAATATAGTAACGGTAGCGCTAAAAAGAGCGAATCTTAGTGGAGAAAAAGACCCCTTTGTTGATATTTTAGAATATATAGATGCAAAAAAAACACTGATTTTACCTAATACTGCTGGTGCAATGAATGCGGAAGAAGCAGTAAGAATTGCCCGATTAGCAGCTACAGCTGGCTTACCTCGATGGGTAAAACTTGAAATACATCCTGATCATAATTACCTTTTACCAGACCCAGTTGAAACCTTAGCTGCAGCTAAAATTCTTGTCAAAGAAGGTTTTATCGTTCTTCCCTATATAAATGCTGATCCAGTCATTGCAGCTCGATTACAAGATATAGGATGCTCAACGGTGATGCCATTGGGTTCACCGATTGGGAGTAATCGTGGTATTGAAACACGGGCACAAATTGAAATTATTATAGAACAAGCTCGTGTTCCTATCATTATAGATGCTGGGTTAGGTGCACCTTCTCATGCAGCATTTGCAATGGAAATGGGTGCAGATGCCGTTCTTATAAACACTGCAATTGCTATAGCAGAAGACCCAATAAAGATGGCAAAAGCATTTGCTTTATCTGTCCAAGCAGGACGAATTCACTATGAAATAGGAACTTCACATTTGAGCAAGATGGCACATGCAACTAGCCCTCTCACTAGTTTTCTAGACAAATAACTATTATTTAATGAAGTTGAATACCTGTTTACATCGATATCAAAACATTGAAATTATAATTCAATATATAGATAATTTAGTAGGATGAGTAATTTTTCTGATATTTATCAAAATATACCCATTGAAGCCTTAGTACAACAGTCTTCTGATACAAATGAACTGATTGTGAAAAGAATTTTAGGAAAAGGTGAAGTTCGTAATTTAGATGATTTTGCAGCTTTGATATCTCCTCTTGCTGGAGGCTATCTCGAAGAATTAGCATATCATTCAAATAAAATAACAAAGAATCATTTTGGGAAAACTATCCGGCTATTTGCGCCTATTTATCTTTCCAATGAATGTGTTAACATCTGTACGTATTGTGGATTTTCACGTAATAATAAAATACCTCGGATTACAATACCTCTTGAGCAGGTTGTTAGTGAAACAAGAATGCTAGCTAATCAAGGTTTTAGATCTCTGCTTATTGTGGCCGGTGAACACCCTAAATATGTTTCTAATGGGTATGTCGAAAATTGCATTAGCCATTGTTTGAAAATTATGCCTAGTATCTCTATTGAGCTTGGTCCTCTTGAAGTAGAGAACTATATACCCTTAGTTAAAGCAGGGTGTGAGGGATTAATCGTTTATCAGGAAACGTATCATGAAGATACATATAAAGAAATACATCCAGTAGGTCCTAAAAAAAAATATTCTTGGCGTATGGATACCCCACAACGTGCTTATGCAGCAGGTTTTAGGAAGATAGGTCTTGGTGCACTATATGGCCTATATGACTGGCGTTATGAAGCCCTCTCAGTAGCAGCACATGCTCTTTTTATGCTTCAACATTGCTGGAAAGTTCAACTGTCTATCAGTGTTTTACGTCTTCGCCCTTCAATGGGAAACTTTAAACCAAATAAAAATTATCTTATGAGTAATAGAGATATCACTCAACTCATTTGTGCATTTCGGATGCTTTTACCCCATGCGAACATTGTCTTATCTACAAGAGAACCTGCCGCATTGAGAAATGGGCTTGTACGTTTAGGTGTTACAACTATGAGTGCAGGTTCTAGCACAGAACCAGGTGCCTACAGTAATTTTGAGGAATCTAATTGGTCCCCTAAACAAAAACAACCTGGCGAACAATTTCACATTGCAGATGACCGGTCACCTAGAGAAATCGCTAGTATGATTTCAGGTCAAGGCTATGAACCAATATGGAAAGATTTTGATCAATCACTAGTAACTTCATCTTAATAATTTTCAATTTACAGTGAATCAATTGAAAGAAGTCCAAATAGTTGCTAATGGAAAAACTTTCAAAGTAAAAGAAGGGATTCCCCTTTCAGAATTCCTAGCTAGTATTAACCTTCCTATCAAAAACGTGGTTGTTGAATACAATTATATCTGTCTCTTATACACATCT
>PNEW01000091.1 GCA_002922725.1 Verrucomicrobia bacterium Opi.OSU.00C
AGATGTGTATAAGAGACAAACCTTGAACGCATTGCATAAATCTTGTCTCAATGCTGGAATCAAACCCCGTTCCACTTATACAAGTGATATCGGTAAAGCGATAGGTAAATGGGAAAAGCTAACAGCTAAAGAATCTACACATACTTTCCTAAAAGAAGCGATGAGCCAGGGGCATTTAATCAAGACACTTAATGATGAGGCTAAAAATGGAGATACGGTTATTGCAGCAGCAGGTGCGTCGCCTGGAGATTTGCTAAAATTATGGGATGCAACAGGAGGTCGCCGCTGTCTACTGGAATTTGGGAACTCCTGTATGGGTTGGGAGTTGCCAGCCGGAATAGGAACAAGGATGATGCAGCCCAAAGGGGAAGTTTATGTCTTCATTGGTGATGGCACTTACTTAATGAATCCATCAGATATTGTGACTGCGATACAGGAAAACTTAAAAATTACGGTTATTGTTTCAGATAATCACGGGTTTCAGATAATCCGGCGATTACAGATGTGGCGGTCAGGGGTTAGTTTTGGCAATGAATTTCGTAAGCGCGAAGGTAAGAAGAAAGGACGTCTCGAAGGAAATTATTTAAACATTGATATTGCCGAAAATGCTAAGAGCATGGGTGCCCACAGCTGGCATGTCAGGAATGAAAAGGAATTGAGGCAGGCTTTACAGGAAGCTCGAAAAGAAAATCACACTTGCGTAATAGTTGTTGAAATTGAAAAGCATCGTTATGCAGCTGGAGGGGGTGCATGGTGGGATGCCGAGACGGCGGAAGTTAGCAAGTCAGTGGTAACACGAAAAATTCGCACAGAGTATGAAACCGGTAGAAAAAAATGGCAGCGATTTCATTATTAATTTAGTAAGTCAATTAAAGGATAAAAGATGAATGTTATGATTGGAACAGGTCCGGATTCCTGGGGAGTATGGTTTGGAGAAGATGAGAAACAGACACCATGGTACCGATATTTAGATGAAATAGTTGAAGCAGGTTACGAGTGGACTGAACTGGGTCCTCATGGATACTTGCCGACAGATTTTGATACATTAAAAAATGAACTTGATAAGAGAAACCTTAAAGTGTGTGGATCATTTGCAATGGAGTTTCTAGATGATTATGAGCATTGGCCGAGCCTTGAAAAACAAGTAATAGGTACGGGAGAAAACCTCGCAAAGTTAAACGCTAAATACCTTGTCCTCATCGATAACACGTATACCGATTTATTTACCGGTAAGCCGATTAAACCTGAGACCCTCGATGATGACGGGTGGAAACGATTGATTGATACAACACATAGAGTTGCAGGAATAGCTAAAGAAAAGTTTGGCTTAACCTTAGTTTTTCATCCTCACGCGGAAACACATGTAGAGTACGAATATCAAATTGAGAGATTTCTGGCCGATACAGACAAGGATCTCATTTACATTTGTCTCGACGTAGGGCATCACGCATACCGTAAGGGTGACCCGGTGAGCTTTATGCGGCAGCATTATGATCGAATTCCTTATTTGCATTTGAAAAGTATTGATGCCGATTTGCAAAAGAAAGTAGAAAAGGAAAATATCCCATTTGCTGAAGCGGTTGGCATGGATATGTTCTGTGAGCCATTCAAAGGTGTTGTTGACTTTATCGCCTTTCGTGACCTTTTAAAGGAAATTGATTACGAAGGATTCGGAGTTGTCGAACAGGATTTGTATCCAGCGCCTTTTGACAAGCCTTTACCCATAGCCAGGCGAACAAGGAAATACCTAAAGGAAATTGGAATAGGATGAATATATATAAAAATTTTATCAATGGTAAATGGGTCAATTCGTCTGCTGCCCAAACACTAAGTGTCATCAATCCCGCAAGTGCGCAAATAATTGCAGAAATTCCTGTGACTCCAGCTTATGAAGTTGATGAAATCGTGCAGAGTGCACACCAAGCCTCAGAAGGATGGATGAGAACACCTGTGACGGATAGAATTCAGTTTCTTTTTAAATTAAAAAATCTTTTTGAAGAAAATATTGAGGACCTGGCACATGCGATTACGGAAGAGTGCGGGAAGACCAAAAGTGAAGCTATTGGTGAACTACGTAGGGGAATTGAAAATATCGAGGTGGCCTGTGGTGCGCCGATACTAATGCAAGGATACAATAATGAAGATATTGCAAGTGGTATTGATGAGCATATGATCCGCCAACCTTTAGGAGTAGTTGTTGCGATTACACCATTTAATTTTCCTGGTATGATACCTTTCTGGTTTTTGCCTTATGCTATAGCATGTGGAAATAGTTTTATCCTAAAGCCGAGCGAGAAATTAGGGCTGACTGCACACAAGATCTTTACCCTGCTCGAAGAAACGGGGTTACCCTCCGGTGTTGTACAATTAGTGCAAGGTAATAAAGAGACTGTAGATGCTTTGATTGACCATTCCCTAGTCAATGCAGTATCCTTTGTCGGTTCTACCGAAGTTGCTAAATATATTTATGGCCGTGCTACGGCAAATGGTAAGCGTGCCCAGTGTCAGGGTGGTGCTAAAAATCCAATTATCGTATTACCAGATGCCGATATAGATATGGCTACGCAAATGGCCGCGGACAGTTTTTTTTGGCTGTGCTGGGCAACGGTGTCTGGCGGGCTCGGTGGCAATTGCAGTAGGCGATAAGGGTAACGAATTTAAGGATGCGATTATCGATGTAGCTAGGAATCGAAAAGTTGGTTACGGCTGGGATGATGGAGTAGAAATGGGCCCCGTGATTTCCGCTGAGGGGGGGGGATGATTGTGTAAGGGTATCTTCGCCCCCTTCTTTAAAGTAAAGTGACACAACATCGTTTCTTTATTATAGGCCAGTGTTTTGCGAATGACACCGGGTGGATTTTCTACTGCTTTTGCTTCCTCTAGATTTTTTCTGCTTCATCTTTAGCTAATTTACTATTGTGGTTAATCTTTCAAATACTGAACAGATCAAACAGGCACAGGATGACGGATTCAGCTTTATTGCTGTAGGTTCGGATGGTGGGGTCCTAGCAAACGGAATGAAAAATCTAATTGAAGCGTTCTAAGAAACCTGTAGGCTTTAAGAAATATGATTAAAATATGGTCTGATAGAGCAATTCCTGATAAATATCTCCCATTATTAGAGGGAGTGGCCGAAGAAACTGGCGGCCGAGCGAAAACACCAACTGAATCTACATCCAGTTTGCCTGGTGCTGATGGAGCAGTTGTATCAGCAAGAATACAATACAATGGAGAATTATTTGACCAAGTTCCTACATTAAAGGTTATCTCACGTACAGGCATTGGTTACGACAATATCAATATAGCTGATGCCACAGCACGCAATATTGCAGTTTGCCACACACCGAATGGACCGACCATCTCCACAGCTGAACTTACAATTGCCCTGCTTTTTTCAGTTACCCGACAGATTAAACAATGTGAAGCAGACATGATTGAAGGAGGCAATCGGGAGTATATGTATACTTATAAGGGTTGGGAACTTGCTGGTAAGACCCTGGGGCTTGTCGGTTTGGGTCGCATAGGTGGGCATGTATCAAAGATTGCACGTGGTATAGGAATGAAGATTATAGTTTTCGATCCCTTTATTACTCCTGATCGGGCAGTAGAACTTGGTGTTAATTTAGTCTCTACACTTGAAGATGTGTTGAGATCTGCGGATGTTGTTTCTTTACATCTGCCATTATCTGATGACACACACTATACGATTAATACTGAAAATATAGGACTGATGAAGAAAGGCGCTTATCTTTTGAATTGCGCCCGCGGTGGCTTATTGGAAGAGAAAGCTTTGCTCGGTGCTCTCAACAGTGGTCATTTAGCAGGAGCCGGGATTGATGTCTATGAGAAAGAACCAGCACCCCCTGACCATCCTTATTTAAATCGCCTTGATATTGTCGCCACACCACATATCGCGGGCGTTACGGATGTGAGTAGAGACAGTTTATGGACGACTGCAATCAAACAGGTGATTCAGGTTTGTCAGGGTGAGAGACCCCCTCATCTTGTAAACCCAGAAATTTGGAAAGATTAACCACAATAGTAAATTAGCTAAAGATGAAGCAGAAAAATCTAGAGGAAGCAAAAGCAGTAGAAAATCCACCCGGTGTCATTCGCAAAACACTGGCCTATAATAACGAAGCGATGTTGTGTCACTTTACTTTAAAGAAGGGGGCGAAGATACCCTTACACAATCATCCCCCAGTACAGATTGGATACGTTGTTAGCGGGCACGCTCGTTTCTTGGGAGACAATGAATTTGAGGCGAAAGCTGGAGAAGCTTATTGTATCGAAGCAGGTGTGACTCATGGAACGGAAGCATTAGAGGACACAATTTATGTTGAAGTCTTCAGTCCCTCTCGTGAAGAATACGAAGATTTTTAAAATTAAGAAAATCAGCATAATAAGTGTATTAATGTGGTGATTGAACCATTCGAGATAACCATGAGAAATACATGAAGTACAAGAGATATTGATACAAAGATTTATTAAAATATATAAAAGAAGCGCGTTAGGGGCAGTCCGTTCCAATAAAACTTAGCTAGGATTGATAAAAGTTAAAAGTTAGATCAGAGGAGCTAAAATGTGTGCGCAAAGAAAATCTAAAAATATTCGTCTGACTTCAGCACAGGCGATGGTGAAATATCTCCAGGTTCAATACAGTGAAATGGACGGGAAGCGAAGGCGTTTAATTGCAGGAATATTTGGTATATTTGGACACGGTAATGTTACGGGTTTGGGACAAGCTCTGGAAGAATACGGAAGAGAATTACCCTATTTCCAGGGGCGAAATGAGCAGGGGATGGTACATGTTGCCTCGGGCTTTGCTAAAGCCAATGAACGATTATCCACGTTCGCTTGCACATCTTCCATTGGTCCTGGTGCAACAAATATGATAACTGGTGCGGCAACCGCAACGATTAATCGGCTTCCCGTACTTCTTATTCCAAGCGACTATTTTGCTACACGTTATCAGGGTCCAGTTCTTCAGCAATTGGAACATCGAATTTCTGCTGATATTAGTGTTAATGATTGCTTCCGCCCTGTCAGTTGTTTTTTTGATCGTATCTTACGGCCTGAACACCTTCTCACCGCCTTACCTAATTCCATGCGTGTGCTTACCGATCCTGTAAACACGGGTGCGGTAACAATTGCATTTCCTCAAGACGTCCAGTCTCACGCTTACGACTATCCATTAAACTTCTTTGAGAAAAGAATATGGCGAATTGAGAGGGTGTTGCCACAGCCGCAACGTATCGTGGAAGCGACACGATTGATAAAGAAAGCGAAACGTCCGATGATCATTGCGGGTGGTGGGGTTCAGTATTCTAATGCCAGTAGAGAATTACAGGAATTTGTAGATACTTTTGGTATTCCTGTATCTGAGACTTTTGGAGGTAAAAGCTGTATACGCAAAGCGACTCCAATGTTGCTTGGTGGAAACGGAGTTGAAGGTACTTCGGCTTCAGTGGAAATAGCATCTAAGGCTGATTTGGTCCTGTGCATTGGCACACGGATGGGCGATTTTACCACCGGATCACAAACGCTTTTCCACAATCCGGATGTTAAGTTTATCGGAATCAATTTAGCAGGATTTGATGCCCATAAACAGGGAGCTCTTCCAATTATTGCAGATGTTAGGGAAACCTTGAACGCATTGCATAAATCTTGTCTCAATGCTGGAATCAAACCCCGTTC
>PNEW01000092.1 GCA_002922725.1 Verrucomicrobia bacterium Opi.OSU.00C
GAAGCAGCCTATACGATGCGAGCGGATCCTTTGCGACATCCTTTGATATTTTATTTAGGCCATACTGCGGTTTTTTTTATTAACAAACTAGTTTTGGCTAGATTGTTAGATAAACATATTAATCCTACATTTGAATCCATGTTTGCTGTTGGCGTCGACGAAATGTCATGGGATGATCTTGATGATACTCACTATGACTGGCCGACATCGGCCAAGGTAATGAAATACCGAAAAAAAGTCAGACAAAAAATTGATGAAATGATACTTCAAATGCCTCTCACATTACCAATTAGTTGGGATAATCCTTTTTGGATAATTATGATGGGAATTGAGCATGAACGTATTCACTTGGAAACTTCTTCTGTTCTTATACGTCAATTACCTTTGGAATTACTTTCAGCTCATTTAGAATGGCAAATATGTCGGGATAGTGGGAAAGCTCCGGAAAACTTATTGCTCCCGGTTAACGAGGGTAAAGTCATAATGGGTAAGGAAAAGGATCATCCGCTCTACGGTTGGGATAATGAGTACGGGCACTATGAAGTTGATGTTCCAGCTTTTAAAACAAGCAAATATTTAGCTACAAATTTTGAGTTCCTAGAATTCGTCAATGACGGAGGATATCAGTGCGAACAATGGTGGACGGAAGAGGGATGGAAATGGGCACAATATAAAAAAGCTGATCATCCTTTATTCTGGGTAGAAAATGAAAGCAGCTCCTATCGCTACCGTACCATGTTGGAAATTATTGACATGCCATGGGATTGGCCAGTTGAAGTAAATTATTTAGAGGCCAAGGCTTTTTGTAATTGGAAAAGTAAAAAGACAGCTAAAACAATCCGCCTAATCACTGAAGAAGAATGGTATCGATTACTCGATATTACGGAAACTAAAGACCAATTGGATTGGCGACAGGCTCCGGGTAACATTAATCTGGAATACTATGCATCTTCCTGTCCAGTAAATAGATTTAAATTTGGAGAATTTTATGATCTATTAGGAAATGTGTGGCAATGGACAGAAGTTCCCATCTCAGGCTTCCCTGGATTTGAAGTTCATCCACTGTATGATGATTTTTCTACTCCTACTTTTGATACTAAACATAATCTAATAAAAGGTGGTTCTTGGATATCAACAGGTAATGAAGCAACCCGTCATTCCCGTTATGCTTTTCGGCGACATTTTTTTCAGCATGCTGGTTTTCGTTATGTTGAATCGGAAGCGCATGTTGTTTTACGTAATGATGTTTATGAAACAGATCCTATTGTAGCTCAAAATTGTGAATTTCACTATGGGGATGATTATTTTGAAGTAGAAAATTATCCTGAAAAAATTGCCCAAATTAGTCTTGCTGCGATGCAAGGTCGCGAGAAAAAGAAAGCTTTAAATATTGGTTGTAAAGTTGGAAGGAGCAGCTTTGAATTAGCTGTTGAATTTGATTTTGTGACTGGATTAGATGCAACCGCACGGAATTTCAAAATTGCATTGGAAATGAAAGATAAAGGGTACATGCTGTATGCCCTCGCTAAAGAAGGGGAAATCCAATCTTTTCATGAACGGCGATTAACAGATCTCGGTCTCGATGGCGTAAGGCATAAAGTCGATTTTTTTCAGGCTGACGTTTCCAACTTAATTGATCGGTACAAAGGTTACGATCTTATCCTTGTCGATGATATTATTGACCGTATTTATAATCCCATAAAGTTTTTAGAATCAGTTCATTTACGTGTGAACTTTGGGGGATTGCTTATATTATCTTCATCGTATGATTGGCAAGAGGGATACACTGAACGTAAGAATTGGATTGGTGGTTTTAAGAAAGCAGGGGAGAATGTTTCCACTTTAGATGGATTAAAGCACTATCTAGAACCGAATTTTAAACTTTTAATGAAACCTAAGGAAGTTCCGTACGTAATTAGAGAAGGAGAGCGAAAATTTCAATACTGTATTGCTGAATTAACAATTTGGGAACGTATAAATAAAGAATAAGTGGTAATTGTAATATTGTGGTGAAGGTAGAAGGAAAAAGGCTTTTAAAAATCTTTAAAGCTATATTAACTTGCTAGAAAATTGTTAATACGTTTTGGGCAATAGGTTTTGAAAAACATTATGATAGATAAACACTATTTTTGGATCGATTTAGAGATGTCGGGTTTGAATCCTAATATAGATAAGATTCTTGAAGCAGCAGTAGTAATTACAAATAAACAATTCTCTTCTGTATTTACTTTTGAAACAGCCGTGTTTCAGCCACCAAAAGTTCTGGAAGAAATGAATGATTGGTGTAAAGAGCATCATGCAAGAAGTGGACTCACGAATCGAGTCCCTTCAGGGATTTCAGAAAAAGAACTTGATATAAAACTTTGTGAAATAGTGGATGCCTTTTTTAAGGAAGGATCCGTTATTTTGTGTGGTAATTCCATTGCCCATGATAGAAAGTTTATCGAAGCCTATCTGCCTATTTATACTACGAAGCTTCATTACCGCATGCTTGATGTTTCAAGTTTTAAAATCATCTTCCAAGAGATATATGGAAAGAGGTATGCCAAAAGAAATTCTCATCGTGCTTTGAATGACATAAATGATTCAATTGAAGAACTAAAATTTTACCTTAGTTGTATTAATAATAAGATAAATTGACTGATATATGAGTGAAATTGAGGTGTAAGGTATAATAACTGTTCATAGTCTTTAATATTTTGAAATATTTGAAGCATTGTGATTTGGGTATAATCTCTCCAATTAAATTTGTAGATTTGACTTTCAATGTATATGGTTTGGTTGCTCTAAACTTGAAAAGGCCAAAGAGATTTGGAATTATGAATGGGTAACGAATTTAAATTAATCAGAGATATAAAGTTTGCCGAGACAGATATGGCAGGCATTATGCATTTTTCGAATTTCTTCCGTTTGATGGAAGAAACAGAGCACGCTTTTTTTCGTTCGCTCAGCATCCCTGTGCAACAAGAAGTTGATAATCACATTATTGGTTGGCCTCGTGTTACCGCTTCTTGTGAATATTTACATCCATTGAAATTTGAAGATAAGGTAGAAATTCATATGCTGGTAAAGAAAATCAATGGAAAAACAATAACGTATAAATACCAGTTCTATAAAATTGACGGTAATGACAAGATTGTCGTTGCCCAAGGAAAAATTACGACGGTTTGTGTCCAATTAAATATGCATAAAGAGGAGATGGAACCGATATCTATCCCTTCCCAGATATTCGATAAGATTCAAACTGCATTCCCAGAAATACTTTTGGAGCAAGACTGAAATAGCTGTATTTTTAGTTGATACTATGAATGTAAGCAATGCAAAGCTAATAGATCTTTTGAATGATTCCCATAACACGCATGATTGGAGCAAAATCCAGTATCGACTGTGAGGGAGCGTTACAGATAAAAAACAGATTTATAAATAAAAAGGGTGACCTGGTATTTATAGGTCGTAATCTTCTATAAATCTAAAACCTCAAAACAAGTGAGAAATACAGCAAACTATAGAAATGCATGTAAAGCAGTGTAAGTTTATTTGACCCCTTAAATCACCAATATCCAAGTATATTGCTGGATGAAATTAATTACTTTCCCCTGATAATTTAGGTGGGTAGGGGAGTGGTCATTAATAGTGGAACACCCTAGAATATATCCATTACCTTGTATACGCCGGAGGTGATTTTTACATACCACAGGTTTGGTGGGTGACATCAAAAAACTTGTCTACCCATCTCGGTTACGATTTTATCGAACTTAAGCATAATCAAAAAGAGACCCCTAATGAAGTTTTCACTGTCACTCTGCCTTATATTGTTACCCAGTATTTTTTATGCCGACGCAATAAACGTTGAGTTATTTGGTTATACAATTGGGGATGTATATCCAGTCACAGACTCAACTATGGAAGAGATACAGCGATGACAATGAACAAACAAAGCAAGAGAATACAGGCTGCACGGGAGTTGCGCGAGCACTTACTACGTGACAAACACCGCCCTGGTTACCACTTCGCGATTCCTGAGGACATCGGTCGTCCTGGTGACCCGAATGGCTCCTTCTACGCTAACGGACGGTACCATCTCATGTATCTCTATAACCGCAGGGGCGTGCACGCTTGGAAAGACAGTGGTTTCAGCTGGGGGCACATCTCAAGTCATGACCTGGTCCATTGGCGACATCATCCCGACGCCATCGGTCCCGGTGATGGTGATGGAGGCTGTTTCAGCGGCGGCGGTTTCGTCGATGATGACGGCACGGCGTACCTCTCCTACTGGAGACTTGGCACCACTGAAAACGGTGTCGAGAGAACCGGTATCGGCATCGCGCGTAGCAGCGACAGACATTACAACATCTGGGAGAAAATGGATATACCGACTCTTGACGGCACCGAGTTTGGCATTATCGAACGCAAAAACGAAAAGGGTAACACCCAGTATTTGTGCAACTCTGACCCAAGCAATATTTGGAAAAAAGATGGCGTCTACTACATGCAAGCTGGGAACTTAATGATCCTGAATAAACTCGGACGAGAGGAGGATTCGCCGAAACACTACCGCGGCGATTGGGTTGATCTATTTTCCTCCCCGGACCTCACAAACTGGGAATTTGTTCATCGCTTCTATCAACGCGACAGGGGAAATAATTGGACACAAGAGAGCGAGGATGATATGTGTCCGAGCTTTCTCCCTTTACCTTCTTCACCCGAGGGCGGAGAAATGAGCGGTAAGTATCTGCAACTTTTCATTTCGCATAACTTGGGATGCCAGTACTACATCGGTGTTTACGATACGCAGCGCGACCTTTTTATACCTGAAACCCACGGACGGATGACATGGGTAGACAATACATTTTTCGCGCCCGAAGCGCTCATCGACAGCCAGGGCCGACAGATCATGTGGGCGTGGCTGTCGGGCAGTAAGCACAAGGTCGACGAAGCGATTGAAGACGGGTGGTGTGGAGTCTACGGTCTGCCGCGAGTACTCTGGCTCGGAGGCGATAACACACTACGCATCGCGCCGGCAAAGGAGTTAGAAACACTTCGCTACAACCCTAAAAGTTTTGACACCATCAACCTTACCGACGATTCAACATTCGACCTGAAGGGGATAAACGGCCGATCGTGTGAAATTGCTTTTAGCATTGACCTTCAGTCGGCACAACAAACGGGTATAAAAGTGCGTAGTAGTTTAAAGAATGAAGAGACGACTCTCCTCTACTATGACGCTTCTCAGAAGAAACTTGTATTTGATTCTACAGCTAGCGGCCCCCTGGGGAGAACGGTTGTTGAAAAAGCGCCATTTAACCACCTTGAAAACGAGCGACTTAGTCTACGCGTCTTCATCGATAATTCGGTGGTTGAGATATTCGCGAACGATCGACAGGTGATTACCCGACGGGTATATCCAGAACGGGATGACAGTGATCACGTCAGTTTATTCTGTAAGGGGGGTACTGCCGCATTTACTGATATCGAAACATGGGAAATGATGCCATCGAATGGGAGCTGAAGTTTGGGTGAATGGATCACAAATCTCCGAAACTATGAGACGGACAAGAGAGTGGGGTAAAAGTCGGTCTCTTATACACATCT
>PNEW01000093.1 GCA_002922725.1 Verrucomicrobia bacterium Opi.OSU.00C
CTCTGAGAGAGATAAAGCGTTTTTGATTGGGCCATTCATCACCAGCTTTATTTTCCTTGAAGTCAAGAAATAGGGGAAGTTGACTGTAACTATATTGGGCTATAGCTAACCAGTAATAAACCGTTTCGAAAAGAAGATCAAATGTAACTCTTTTTATGAATGGGCAAAAGTTCACGATCACCGCTATGGAATATTAAAAAGCGAAATACAAGAAAAACTGGCAAAGAATATCGACCTGGTCCTTAGTATAGATGTGCAAGGAGCCAATCATTTTCGTGAAATAGTAAAGACAGATAGGGAAATGGCGCAACGTCTAGTGACAATTTTCATTCTCCCTCAAAACATTGAACAGCTGAAATCTCGCTTGCGCCAGCGTGGTAATGAGGATGAAGCCGAAATAATACGTCGGATGGAGACGGCTGTTTTCGAAATACCGTTGTGGAAAAAGTTTGATCACTGTATTAGAAGTAGAAGTCGCGAAGAAGATTTCGCTTCCCTTTGCTCACTTTATTCATTGGAAAAAACCGCCTAATAACCAAGAGAAAATAATGTTCAACTCTTGAATATGTCCTCCCTTATAGTTCAAGTTAATCTACTAGCTCCATAATAAATCCGTGTTCTCCCAATATATACTGTCGTTGTGCATTAGTACATTCATATGATTTTGCTCTAGCGAGGACTAATTAATTCCCATTTAGCTAATAAATTATCGCTATTATAATTCAATTTGAGGGCGAGAGGGCGAGAGCCAATCAAGATGAAAAATCTTACCACGTGGTCGATCAATACGCTCATATGTGTGTGCTCCGAAGAAGTCTCGCTGCCCTTGGAGGAGATTCTGCGGGAGCCGCAGCGTGCGATAACTATCATAATAAGCAAGTGCAGACGAGAAAGTGGGGACGGGGATACCATGCGTTGCAGCTACACCTACAACATGTCGCCAATTATGCTGCGCGCATTGTATTGCCTTATTAAAATAGGGATCAAGAAGGAGATTCGTAAGGTTAGGATTGCTGGCATATGCCTCAGTAATTTTTTGAAGAAAAGCAGCACGGATGATACATCCACCTCGCCAAATCTGTGCAATTTTGCCAAAGTTTAAATTCCAGGAATATTTTTTCTGCGCCTCACGCATAAGTTGAAATCCTTGGGCATAAGAACAAATTTTTGAACAAAATAGGGCATCATGGATAGCATCAACAAACTCTATTTTATCTCCTTGAAAATATTTCTCAGGACCTTTTAAGACCGTGTTCGCCAAGCGGCGTTCATCAATACACGCACTTATGAAGCGTGCAAATACCGCTTCTGCGATAGTTGGCCCAGGTACTCCCAAATCAATTGCATTGGTACTGGTCCATTTCCCTGTTCCTTTCTGCCCAGCCGAGTCTAAAATGATGTCTACAAATGGTCTTCCCGTCACAGGATCAATTTGTTTTAATATTTCTGCAGTAATTTGTATAAGGAAAGAATCAAGAACTCCTTTATTCCACCCGCTGAATATGTCCCCTATTTCATCAGGAGACAAAATAAGGAGATTGCGCATCAAATCATAGGCTTCACAAATCATCTGCATATCCCCGTATTCTATGCCGTTGTGCACCATTTTCACATAATGTCCTGCTCCATTCGGTCCAATGTAAGCTGAACAAGGAACACCACCCTCAACAGGAACGCCCGGCTTTGCTCCTTCTAATGGTTTCCCCGTTTGTGCATCTACTTTAGCTGCGATTGCTTCCCAAATGGGTTTCACCTCTTTCCAAGCATCTTTATGCCCACCAGGCATCAGTGAGGGGCCAAAGCGCGCACCTTCTTCACCTCCTGAAACACCAGACCCTATAAAGCGATACCCTTTTGCTTTTAACTTTTCATCTCGCCTTATAGTATCTGACCAATGGGCATTTCCCCCATCAATGATAATATCCCCCCAATTGAGTAATGGCAAAAGTTTGTCTATAATCGCATCAGTACCCTCCCCTGCTTGAACAAGAACAATAATTTTACGAGGCAGGGAAAGTGAAAGAACAAAATCCTTTATCTCCGCGTGTCCAACAAGAGTTCCCGGAGTATTTGGGTTATCTGAAATAAATTTATTCATTTTTTCCGTCGTGCGGTTGAAGACGGAAATATTAAAGCCATGATCGGCAATATTTAAGGCAAGATTCTGCCCCATAACCGCCAACCCAATAAGTCCTATATCCGATTGTTTACTACTCATTCTTCCTCTTAACTATCTTATCTCTTCTTTGTTGCCTGGGAATAACCCTCAACAGGACACAACCAACCACTGTTACCATTCTTATAATATTCTTTTTTCCAAATCGGGATTCGTTTTTTAACTTCATCAATTGTGTACCTACATGCTTTAAAAGCATCGCTTCGGTGGACGGCACTAACGCCAACCCATACTGCCAAATCCCCCAATTTCAACTGCCCCCACTCGATGTCCACACCGGATTTCGATAATATCAAATTTGTTACATGCTTCAATGAGGATAAGTTCGCCCTCTTTCTCTGCAAGCTCGATGTAAGCTTCATATTCCAAAGCTATTACTTGCTGCCCTTCGTTTTCATTCCTTACCCATCCTTCAAAAGATACGTATCCACCAGCTTCAGTATTGGAAAATGGCCTTTGAAGATCCATTTTGTCGAGAGGACTCTCAAAAATTTTAAATCTCATCGTGTTTCTTAGCCACCCGTTACAGGCGGAATAAAAACAATAGTATCCCCATCATGGATGGGCATATCATTATCGGTAAAATCGCCGTTAATGGCCACTTTCAAATCTTCCACTTGGAGTTCAAACCCAAATTCTGTCTTTAGCTCCAGGTAAAGTTCACGTGCGGTTATTGCGGTTGTCGCACGTTTTTCATTACTCACGCCGCGCTGTTCACGTAGTAACGCATAATAAGCGAGTTCTATTGTCTTTGTGCTGCTCATTCTTAAATCATCCCTTTTTCAAGGCTTCTTCAAATTCTTCTGGTGAGTTGACATTGGTTAATGCTCTTGGATTAGGAGGTGAAAGAAGATGTGCCTTCTCTTCAATAAAAATTTTTCGAGGTGAAAGGGTGCGTCCCCTGCTGAAATAGTCCATGAGAATCGCTCTGCTTTTCGGTTCGTATATTGCGCAAAGCGGTTCAGGAAGGTTACTCTTTCCACAATAAGCCGTAAATGGTTTTCCCGAATCTCTTTTTTCAATAAGATATTCTAGAGTATAGAGATCGAGATGGGGTAGGTCTACAGCGAGGACCAACCATGGGTTATTCGGGTATACATCTAACGCTGAGAGGATACCACCCAACGGTCCTATTTCTCCGAACTGATCATGAATTGGTGTTGCCACACACACCATTTTTTTAAGAGGAATCTCCTGTCCCAAACGCAGAGAAATAAACACTTGGGAACAAGCTTGCCTTGCCAGCTCTATGATATGGGTAACTAGTGCTTTACCATCCATATAGAGCGCCGCTTTGTCTTTTCCCATGCGTGTGCTTCTACCCCCCAGCTAGTACCAGACCATGCAATGTATTATTTTTCATTTTACTCCAAGTTCAACAGCAACTGAACTTATTCCACAGAAGCAATTCTTCCTTCGATAAGCCCGCTTTATCTCTTCATATTTCCAATTGCTATCATTTGCTTTGATAAGAAAAATCCTTAGAGACCCCTTTTATATCTCATATTCATTAGGACCTACGGCCACCCTCCCTCAGGGATATCAAATCACTCCACCTAACACTTCTACCGATAATTATCCAGATAAAATCTGGATAATTATCTACGTGCATTAGTCTTCTGCTTTCTATTTTAGATTTCATTTTGTCTTTCCGTATACCGTGCCTTACAATGTTGTGTCGTTTCGGTTTTATAATTAGGAATGCTTCTCCGATATAAAGCTCAGCATAAAATTTATTCTTTAAAATTACTCTTGCCTCCAGTTTTTTCAACAAGACGAACACTTTCAATATAAATGCGATGAGATATTCCTTTGCACATATCATAGATGGTAAGCGCGGCGACACTCACTGCCGTTAGTGCTTCCATTTCAACTCCGGTTTTGTGTGTTGCTCTGACTTCGCAATCAATTAATATTCGATTCTCTTTATTTGGTCTGATTGTAATTTCACAGTCTTCAAGTGGAATAGAATGGCAAAGGGGGATTAGTTCATGAGTCTTCTTCGCCGCCATCACCCCAGCCAATATTGCTGCATGAAAAACTGGCCCTTTTTTTACTTTTAAGTTCCTCATTTGAAAAATGCTCCATAATCTCATCATTAAGTATAACGACCGCCTGGGCACGAGCTTTACGAGCCGTCACTAGTTTACCCCCAATATCAACCATTTTAGGTTCGTTATTAGAACTTAAGTGAGAAAATTTCATTATTTTTTTTATTTATTTTATCCTAATTACATTAACCCCACGGGAAAAATTGTGCATTATACCCTTCCTTAAATTCGCTGAGTTCTTCCGCTGGTAGTTCTATAAATCCATCAGTGGGTACCACTGATGCGTAATCTCCAGAATTACTAATGGGCACGGGGAATGCCTTTTGTTCCTCACTTACCCGTACCGGTAAAAAATAAGTTAGTGCGGGATTAAAGGTAAACGGCCGAGTTAATGAAATCCGATTAGGCTCAGTATTACTCACCCCAAACATAATATCAAGTGCCGGTTTAACATAACGATGGAAACAGACCAACGTTGAAATAGGATTTCCCGGCAAGCCAAAAATCGTAGGCCCTGAAGGAATATTACCATACCAAAAAGGTTTTCCTGGGCGTTGTTTTACCCCATGGAATGCTTTCTTCACCCCAATCGAATCTAAAACATTGGGAATGTAATCTCGTTTCCCTTTAGATACTCCACCACTAAGAACCACTACATCAGTACGTTCAACAACCTTACGCAACTCAATCTCCATGTTTTCACGTTCATCCTTAAGATGAATCATTTCTGCATCGGGGATGCCAAGGCTAATTAATGCTGCATTCAACGCATAAATATTGGATCGTCTGATCTGATGTCGTTTGACCTTTTCATTAATTTCCACTAATTCGTCTCCTGAATCTATTAGCGCAATACGTGGTTTCGTGGTAACTGCAAGAGAACCTATTCCACAGGAAGCCGCAACGGCAATTTCACGTGAAGTAAGTCGTGTTCCTTCTTGAACGAGGGTTGATCCCTTCGGGAAATCACTCGCCTGCTGATGAATATTTACCCCAGCTTTGACAGTAATTACATCATTAATCTTTGCTTTACCCGCTTTTATTTCAATCTCCTCATAGGGCAATACACAATCACTTCCCAAGGGCAATACGGCCCCAGTCATCACTTCCAAACAATGATGTTTGTCATTCAGTTTTTGCTCCGTTGCTCCGGCGGGTTGTATCCCGTCTATTGAAAACTCCCTTATCCCTTCATCCCAAGCAATTTGAGAGATTGCAATCCCATCCATCATTACACGATTAAATGGCGGTAAATCACGATCGGCCTTTATTGGTTCACGCAGAGTACGACCAACTAAATTTTCAAAAGGACAATCCTCTGGTGGTAATATATCGGTTGAGTCTTCGATAATACGAAAAGCCTCTTCACAAGAAATACTCATTACTTAGTTATTTTAAATTAATTTCTCTTTAAAATTGAAGATTTTGCAATTCCCATCCATTTTACCTGATTCTTTTAATTT
>PNEW01000094.1 GCA_002922725.1 Verrucomicrobia bacterium Opi.OSU.00C
AGATGTGTATAAGAGACAGTCTCTACTCCTTGCTACGACTTAGTTAAAAAGCAAACTCAAAATCTTAATCGTCATTATCACAATCTTCTTCAATAATTATCCAAATAACATTTATATGATGATTAGTCTGAACGAAACATATGATCAAAACAAGGTACCAAACTTTGTTCCTGATCTCACAGAAAACACGTTTTGTGCTAACGGTTGGCTACAAAATACTTTAGATTTAGAGCATCGACCTGAACAAGAACAAATGGCGATTGCTATTGCTCAAGCATTTACGACTGATTCATCTCTGATTTTTGAAGCAGGCACAGGCGTTGGGAAAAGTATAGCTTATCTGATTCCCGCAATTATTCATGCTATCAATACAAATCGTCAGTGTATTATATCTACAAATACAATAGCTCTACAGGAACAGATACAAAAAAAAGACCTCCCATTATGCAAACAACTGTTTCAAAAACAATCAGATCTATTAAAATATAAAGACTTCAAGACTGCTCTTCTTATAGGCCGCAGTAATTACCTTTGTTCTACACGCCTCTCTCAAGCCGTAGAATCAAAATTAGACCTTTTCCCCACCCCCGAGCATCAAGAGCTCGATCGTATTATCAAGTGGTCGCAATACACACAAAGTGGGATTATTAATGAATTAAATCCTATGCCTAACACTACAGTTTGGGAGTGGGTGAATGCTGATACTTCGGCCTGTAACCGTCGTCATTGTAATCCAAATTTGTGTTTTTTTCAAAAAGCACGGTCGCGTTTACAAAATGCACACATTATTATCATCAATCACAGTTTGCTCTTCTCACTCATCGGGGCAGGACTTGTACCGAATAATGAACGAGGAATTCTTTATCCAAATGACTTTATAGTGATTGATGAAGCGCAGACCGCACCTAATATAGCAACAGATCAACTGGGGAATCGCATCAGTTCTCTGGGGCTGGACCGTTTGCTCAAGCGCCTTTACAATCCTCGCAGAAAGAAAGGGTTCCTCTCTTGTTATGGAAGCATTAGTCACTACGAAGCCGTAAAAAAAACAATCCATCAATCTAATAAGTTCTTTTCCTATATTAGGCACAATTTTCTGGATCAGCAGGATATAATCCGAATATATCATGAAAATTGGTGTGAGCCTATTTTAATTCCACATTTGCAGAAACTCATTGATTGTTTAGCCAAACTAGCAAATAAGCAAGAGGATGGACCTATTAAGAATGAATTAACAACATTCTGTACGAGGTTAACCGGCTATAAGATTGGCATTAACCAGTGTATCTCCATTGAAAATGAAGATCTTGTTTATTGGGTGGAGAGTACTGGACATAATAAGCGAAACGTGGTTCTGCGTACCTCTCCTTTAAATGTAGCTTCTCATTTAAACCAATCTCTATTTGGCAGAGGTGTGTCTGCATTACTTACCAGCGCAACAATTGCTCAAGGGTCAAATATGGATAGTTTTAAGGAAAAAGTTGGAGCACTTGGGGTAGAGACGGAACAAGTAAATTCGCCCTTTGATTTTGAGAACAACATTCGTATATTCATTGCATCTGATGTTCCACCACCAAGTGGTAAATCAGCAAAACTCGATATCGCTTTTTTAAGTGATGTTATTTCATATTGCACACTTCAGGTTCAAGGAGGAAGTCTTGTTTTATTTACCAATTATACCGACATGAGACTAATCGCTAAGACAATTGAGCAACAATTCAACGAAAAGAAACGCGCATTTTTTATGCAAGGACGTGATGGTTCTCCAAGTGATCTTGTTCTTAATTTTTCAAGAATAGGAAACGGTATTCTTTTTGGAACTGATAGTTTCTGGGCTGGTGTAGATATTCCTGGTTCATCGCTTTCGCAAGTAATTATAACACGCCTCCCATTCGAAAACCCTTCACATCCTGTAAGTGAAGCAAAAAAAGATTGGGTGTCAGCTCGCGGTGGAAATCCTTTTTCCGAAATAACTTTACCTGATGCTATTATTAAATTCCGCCAAGGGATAGGTCGTTTGGTTAGGAAAAAGACAGATTGCGGCACAATAACTATTCTTGATTCAAGGTTATTAAATAGGGAATATGGGAAACAATTTTTATCTGTTTTACCCAATCATAATTTTGAAACATTTAATAGATATAACAGGAAATCTGTCTTTTCTCCCCTGGAAAATTTATAATGGAGTTTTAAAATATAATTTAATGTAATTCGTTTTTGCTCGAAAACAGGAAATAATCCTTCTAGGACGGATAAGGCCGTTCCTTTCTATAAGAGCCTTAAAAAGAGAGATTTTCAAGCAAACCAAATATGATGTGCTCTATTAACTCAGATTCCTTTACTTTTATTGGCAATTTAAAAGTATTTTCCTTTGGTCTTTCTGATCGTGGGAAAATGCGGGAAAAAAATGAAGATATGTTTTACGTGGATGATAACAAAAGAATTTATGCAATTGCTGATGGTCTTGGTGGTCTTCCTGAGGGAGCATTAGCCAGCAAACTTGCGATTAAATTGCTCGGTAAATCAATTGCAAAAGAACGTCACGGCAGACTCAATTTGGAACATATATTTAACAACATTAATAAATCTGTTTATTTAGAGGGCAAAAAAGTCAGTGGAGAAGTAGGAATTGGTACTACACTTACCGTCATCCATCTTAAGAGAAACTTCATGAATATAGCCCATATTGGTGACTGTACCGCTTATATTTGCCGAAATAAAAAATGGCGTAAACTTACTTCCGACCACACGATGGCAGAAGAAATTCGTTCACGTTTGGCACCTGGTGATGATATTGAAATTCCTGATTACTTTTCTCATACCTTGACTCGCTGTATCGGTCAACAAGATGAAATTGAAACGGATTTTTATAAAAAAACCCTTAAATCTGGTGATCGCATTCTTATGTGTAGTGACGGTATTTCCAAAACATTGACTGATGAGGAACTTCATAAGGAAACCATAGAAGCAAACACACCAGAATACTTAATTCGTAGCCTTATTAAAGTCGCTAATAATCGGGGTGGTCCAGATAATTCCACTGGTATCGCAATTTATGTATCTTAGCCTTTCCTTCCTGAAGCGTATTGGCTTTATTTTACATCAAAATAGAAGGATAAGTCCCTTTTCTCAAATGATCTTTAATTTGAGTTTTGACTACCTGGACATCTTCAGAATACGTCAGTCCAAACCATTTTTCATCGGTCATCAAGATTTTGACTTTAGCGTAACCTAGGCTGATTATCTTGTCTATTGCAGTAGGGATTAAAAATTCTTCTTCCATATTTTCACCATATTTTTCCAAAAATTCACCCCATAATGACTCCAAGTGCACAAATACTGTAGGTGTAAACCCAAATAGATTCATCGAAGTAACCGTGTTTTCGCTTAAAGTAATGATATTACCGTTTACATCACATGATCTTGGGCCAGAAGGAGTTTTATCTATTTTTAAATGCTCCTCCAGGCTTACGAGATAACCATTATCATCAACTTTACAAATACCTCGTGCAACTGATCCAAAGTCGGAGAGCGTATTCGCCAAACGGTAACCAACAAGACACAGGTTGCTGTCATTATTATCATCCACTTGAGAGAGGAATTTAAATAAAACATCGAAAGCACTTCGACCATAAAAATCATCTGCATTTATTACACCAAAAGGTTCAGCGATAGCATCTTTTGCAACCCATATCGCATGTCCCGTACCCCAAGGTTTTATTCTTTCTAAAGGCAAGGAGTATCCTACTGGTAATTGATTCAAATCCTGATAAATATAAGTCACTTCTACGTGCTCTGCGACTTTCATCCCAACACGCTGCTTAAACACCTCCTCAAAATCCCTACGAATGACAAAAATAATTTTCCTAAATCCTGCTCGAATGGCGTCATATATTGAGTATTCAAGAATAGTTTCTCTGTTAGGACCGAAAGATTCCATTTGCTTTAAGCCTCCAAAGCGGCTGCCAGCACCTGCAGCAAGGATAAGCAATATTGGTTTCATTTAGTTATATTTTATAGTAAGGAAGATGAAAATAAAAGAGATTATAGCTAAAAATAGATTAATTTACTTAATTTAAGATAATTTACTATTACTTTACCTTTTTTACTTATTGTTTTATGTCATTTTCAAAAAAGGATTGACCCTTTTAATGAAAATTGCAGTTTTCAATCATTTCACATATTCACATACAATAACATATGCCTGTAGAAGTTAGAATACGAAAGGGTGAACCCATGGAACGCGCACTCCGTCGGCTTAAAAAAAAGCTCGATCGTGAAGGTGTGATTCGTGATGTCCGTTCTAAACGCTATTTTGAAAAACCATCAGAAATTAGAAGACGCAAGAAAAAAGTAGCGGCATTCACTAATATGCTGAGACTTCGGCATGAAAATAGTTGAATGAATCAATAATCGGTTCATTCAATTGCATAATTTAGTAACCGCCATTGCTAATGTAAGCATTAGCTCTCCATACTGACTTTGCATCTCAAGAAATTATTTTAGTCCGTGTTAGAAAACCCGAAGTCTGTAATAATTTTATTGATCCAACGGCGGTGTGGGCTTGTAAGAATTATCGCATCTATTTTAGGTATCGATATCCAATGAAGATCAGGAGACGATCTAACAAGGTGCATGATTTTAGTGTTAGACTTTACCTGATAAATTCTCTCCTCGATAGACTGATTACTGATTCTCCGTTTTTTTATCATCAAACAGTCTTTCTTCATTAGATTTTTTAGAAATCTTTCTGCTGATGGCAGCTCATAAAAACCAGCTAGTCGTTTCGCATTAGAGGATGTCTTTTGCAAAAGAAGCGCACCATCCCTACTTATCCACAGTAAGCGGTTTGGATGACTGCCCCTTGTGTTTTACGGATTATCTTCTCTATACCTATGATTGAAGAGTCCGACATCTTTTTGCTATCTTTAATGCCTTCTTTTATCCAATCGCGTACCATACCCCCATCTGCTATTACACAGCAGGTGATAAGTGGGCCAAATAAATCACCTTTACCCGCTTCATCTAATCCAGCATGAGGTTCAAACCAATCAGGGTTGTAAAACTCTTCATATCCCAGACGTGGTTCACCAGTAACTTCTGCTTCCAACGTGTCTCGCACAAAATCCTCTGTTCCCTTACCCTGGATTACCAATTTACCGCTATCATAAGCAACAATGTTAACCTTTTCATGCGTGCCTTTGAAGGCGAACCGTGCATAATCTACCCCAAACCTTCCCAATTTTTTATTACAATCTCTTCTTTTGCATTAGCTAATGCATCAAATCCAGGAAAAGCCGAAATCCATCGGCGGAAGTAAGGAATTACCGTAATTACTTGTGTTTGCTGTA
>PNEW01000095.1 GCA_002922725.1 Verrucomicrobia bacterium Opi.OSU.00C
AGATGTGTATAAGAGACAGCGATGGG
This sequence comes from Verrucomicrobia bacterium Opi.OSU.00C, assembly GCA_002922725.1. Taxonomy (GTDB): domain Bacteria; phylum Verrucomicrobiota; class Verrucomicrobiia; order Opitutales; family PNEW01; genus PNEW01. Next base: position 27 of record PNEW01000095.1, read on the forward strand.
AAAGAGCGATACATTCTAAATGCGAGGTTAAAAGTTTCTTGGAGTAAAGATAAAGATAGATATGAAAACTATTATCCACTAGCGATCGATGTTGATGATTTAAATATCTTACGGCGGAAAGAAGAACCAGTATTTTATGAGCGTCTCAGAGCGAAAAGTACACTAACCGGCAATGCTTTTCGCAATGTCATTGTCTATGATTTGAATGAAGATGGGCTTTCCGAGATTATCCTACCTGAAGGGAATGTTGTTTATTGGAACAAAGGAAGTTTTAACTTTGAAAGAGATACTTTTTGTGATTTTCCGATAAAAGGGATTGGTGTTAGTTTGATTGCCGATTTGACTGGTAATGGGCGACCAGATTTCTTAGCTATCGCCGACGAGTATCCGGTCCTCTATGAAATGGATTTGGAGGGGCGTTACAGCTCAGTGGGAAAACCAATAATGGCAATTATTGAGCCATTTAAGAATTCATGGTCGATAACTACTGGGGATATTAATAATGACGGGTTACTTGATCTCTGGATAGGACAATATAAACCACCTTATTTTTATGGGCAAATGCCTACACCTTTTTATGACGCTAATGACGGGTACCCTTCCTACCTATTAATTAATCAAGGAGACGGCAGATTTAGAGATCAAACGGTACTTTCAGGGCTTGCGGCCAAGCGTCATCGACGAACTTATAGCAGCTCGTTTCTTGATCTTAATGGCGATAATATGCTTGATTTACTTGTCGTCAGTGATTTTGCCGGCGCTGATGTTCATTATAACAGAGGTAATGGTACTTTTATGGATGTAACCTCAACGGCAATAGATGAACGCAGCGCTTTTGGCATGTCTCATTCATTTGGAGATTACAATCGTGATGGACTACTAGACTTTTATATGGCGGGAATGGGATCTACAACAGCCCGAAGACTTGATAATATGGGTGTTGGTCGAGAGGATAGAGAGGACATCACAAAAATGCGAATGCCAATGGGTTATGGTAATCGGATGTATATTGCCTCAGCGAATGGAACCTACAGACAACCAGCTTTTATTAAACAGGTAAATCGTTCAGGTTGGAGCTGGGGTATCAGTACATTTGATTTTGATTCTGATGGGGCTCAGGATATTTACATAGCTAATGGAAATTATTCAATGGAAACATGTGAAGACTACTGTAGCGTTTTTTGGACGCAAGATATCTACTCGGGTAATTCTGAAAATAATCCTGTACTCGAGAGCTTATTCAGTAACATACGACTGAATTTTGGAACGGAGGCTAAAGGTGGGTGGAATCCTTATGAAAAAAATGTGCTTTTTATGAATCTTGGTGGTCATGGTTTCATTAATGTTTCTTTTCTGATGGGTGTTGCTTTTGCTTACGATTCACGCACCGTAGTGACAGATGATTTAGACAACGATGGACGACCTGATCTCATTATTACTTCGGTTGATTGGATGAAACAAACTAGAGATTTACATATTTATCAAAACTTATGGCCAACGAATAATAACTGGTTGGGTGTTCGTTTGCCGGAGGGAAAAGGATTCTCACCATTCGGAGCACAAATCACAGTTGTCAATGATAGCGGTAAACAAATACAACCAATAGTTACAGGTGATTCGCATCTCGCGCAGCATTCCTTGCAAAAACATTTTGGTCTAGGTGAGAGTAAATCGGTAGAATTCTTTGAAGTTCGATGGCCTGATGGGCGAGTAACCAGGATAGATAACCCCACTATTAATCATTACCATGTTGTCACTCCGTAAACAATGGTTATGGATGGAAATTACTGTACATAGTTTGGTCGTATGATTTAAAAAATTTTGAAAACGTACAGTTTTCAGAACCACTTTTTCCGATCAACGATATTCTTCAGGGGTTTCCCGGAAATATAACGATACAGGTTCTCTTTTAGCAGAGCGATGCGCCGCTGCTGAATGTAAGTGCTAGCTCCTGCGGTATGTGGTGTAATGATCACATTTTCCATTTTCCACAGTGGATGGTCTGAGGGTAGTGGCTCAGTTTCAAAGACATCGAGGCCAGCACCGGCAATTACTTTTTTTTTCTAAAGCATTCGTTAATGCTGCTAAATCCACGACGATACCCCGTGAAACATTGATAATAAAAGCGGTCTTCTTCATCAGCTGTAGTTGATCTTCACAGATTAACTTAACCGTTTCAGGGCTATGAGGGACACAAGTGACCACAAAATCAGACCTTTTGAGAAGGTCATTGAGTTTGTTAATTCCCCATAATGTATCAACGAAGGGAGGTTTTTTCAGTTGTTTTGCATCTGTAGCGATAACGCACATTCCACAGGCTGATGCACGTTTCGCAATTTCCATTCCAATCCCACCAAGTCCTATAATTCCCAATGTTTGATCTGCGAGATGAATGATAGGAACACCGGGGGCCCAATTTCTAGCGAGTTGTTTGCGTAAATAGAGATGAAACCCGCGAGCAAACATTAAAATATAGGCCAATGTGTGGTCGGCAATTACATCACTGAAAATACCGGCCATATTACTGATTTCTACATCACTTTCGATTAAAGCAGGAAACATATAATTTTCCAGACCGATGCTCGGTGTTTGAACCCAGGTCAACTTTTTTGCCCTCTTCAATAAAGCGGGAGTTATAGTACCGTAGATGACATCGCTGGATTCGATTTCTCGCAACGCGATCTTTTCAGTGTTGATATTTAGAATATTAACTTTTTCAGATACTGATGAGACATCTTCCACTTCCTTTTTGTCTAAAGATGGATAGATTAACAATTTCATTAACTATATTTTTTCTCGCGATGCGGCGCATACTTTTTATCTGTAAGGAGATCCTTAAGATATATTCGTGCGCCATCCATTGAATCTGAAACATTAGCGGCAATCACTGCAGTCAAACTATTCATAGCGTCAGAAAATGGAGAACGAATACTGTCGGGTGATTGTGTAATAATGGATTCTAAAAAATTACGACTGATTTCCAAAGTTGAATAATCTAAAAGGTTATCGTTTACCTGGGTAACATTAAATGAATGGCAAATTTGTGAGTCATCAGGAAGCGTTTCTGGAGGATAAATGCCATCGTAGTGATAAAATACAATTTTATCTTGATTAAGGACAAGCCGACCTTCGTTCCAAAGGATTTGATGATCGAGATAGGAGTTATAAACTCGTCGTAAACGTGAAAGAGCCATGTTTGCAATCACGCCACTCTCAAATCCAAAAAAGATATTATAAGTATGTGGATTGTCGGCACCTTCAATAACCTCATTTGGCAGACGATTGACATAATTCGCTTGTACCCAAACAACATCACCCAACCAGTACCTCCATAGATCCAACGTATGAATTCCATTTTCGACCGCTGATGTTCCTGTCCAAGCCCGGCTTGTAGTCCATATACGATTAGAAGGGCCACCAACGGTCTCCGTCGGGGTGTGTTTAACATTGTGGAATTCTATATGCGTGTGAAATGTGTAATTTGCCTGAACTACACGTTTGTCAGATAGAAATTCTTTTACCGCTTCATTACGTGGTTCAAATCTTTGTTGGAATCCAACCGCAGAATATATACAAGCTTCTTTAATCGCGGCCTCCATTTTCAGTGCTTCGTCAAGATAGAGGCTCATAGGTTTCTCAACAAAGAGATTTATGCCCATTTGTGCTGCCTTTATAAGTTCACCATGATGGAGATTGGGTGGAATCGCTAGGTAAAGCACATCTGGCCTGTTTTCAATGATCAATTCTTCGAATGAAGTTGTTAATTTTATATTATCCTGACAGTAACCCGGAACGAAGCTTTTGATCTTATCATCGTTGAGGTTAACCGGGAATGAATCAGCCAACGTGGTTATTTTGACTAACCCTTCCGATTGTAACAACCACAGCGCTTTCAAATGTTGAAGACCGCGTTGGCCAAGCCCGAGTAAGCCTATACGTAGGGGTGTATTCATAGCCAAAATCCTATATCCTTTTAATTAGTATTCTCATTCAAATTTTTGCGAAGACGATGGGCTCGCTCCCATAAAGGGAGTTGGAAGTTTGGGACGGGTTCATTGGCTTGAGCAACTTTCCATACGAATACAAGTGGTCCTTCCCCTTCAAAAATAAGGGCAAACTTAGCGTCAAAATCACTATCATCATAAATGGTATAAACCTCATCGATACCAGCTCCACGCGCAATCGTTTCATAATTTATTTTGCCAGCGCCGGGCACAAATTGATTACCTGTTATTTCGTAGGTGCCGTTTTCGATGATTATGAGGACATAATTATTAACCGGTCGTTGGGCGATGGTCACAAGCGTGCCTAAACACATGAGCATACTGCCATCTCCATTAAGCGTAATGATACGATGGTGGGGTTGGGCAATTGCCAGACCATGTGCTAAATCGGCTGCGTGTCCCATGCCACTATCTACGGATGCAAAATCAAAGGGGCCATCAGATAAATTTTCCCACGGTTTGGCAATTCCCATGTTGGTGATAATTATCTCATCACTACGTCGAGCAGCTAACTTCTTAAGACAGGTATATTTATTAAGCATGGCTAAGTTGTTTCTCCGACTAGTAAGACAGCCGTGGGCATTGAAGTATTAAAAGCTTTTAGCATAGCAATTGAAATCTGCTCAACTTCTTTGTCATCAGTTAGAATAGAATAAGGGATATTCCAGGCTTTTAGGGTTGGTTCGAGAAAAGTGGCGACGGAATCCACGCGTAGAGTACCTGGAATTAACGTTTTGTATCCACGATAACCGATTAGCAATAGAATAGGAATTCTCATGTTATGTACGGTTCCCCTGAAAGCATCTCCAGATTCTAAAAATCCGGTATTTTGAATAAGCAAGGCAGGGTTTTTCCCTCCCAAATATAGACCAGCAGCTATTGCAAATGCCTCTCCTTCGCGACTGACTTGAATAACTTCAATTTCAGGTGTTTCCCATAGCAGTTCAAAGAGTAACCGAGATCCATTATCGGGTAAACCAACAATATGTGTGATTTCCTGTTTTTTTAATTCTTCAAGTATGATTTTTGCACTTAGCACGGTATGTTTGTGGGTATCTTTTGCAGAAGATAATATTTAGTAAAGCTTTAGATGAAGTAGATTATCTATTTGTCTTGTTAAACCGTTTTAATTTTAAATCTATTAAATATATACTATTTTATTACTCTAGATGAGAAGATAGAAGTGAGGGATAATATTAATAAACATCAACTGAATGAGCAGCTGCAACTATTGTTTGGGGTTGGTGCGCAAAGTGAATACCCTTTGGCTCAGAGTGGAGCTGGAGTGCGTTTCACTGGTATCGATCTATGCCATCA
>PNEW01000096.1 GCA_002922725.1 Verrucomicrobia bacterium Opi.OSU.00C
AGATGTGTATAAGAGACAGGGTATTAACGTAGGACGAATGGCTGCCTACCGATTTTACCGTCTTCAGAAGCAAATCGTCTATAATGAATGTGCCGGAGCACTTCTCTTTAGTCCAATGAATGTTCGCTATGCAACCGAGACGGTTTACGCTCCCATCACCAACATGCATTCAGCAACACGCTCGGTGTTTGTCCCGAACGAAGGGTCTGCAATCCTCTATGAATCTGTGCCACCAGGTTTCAATTCGTTACCAGCTTTCATTGGAGAAAAGCGTGAGTCGCCGCTTACTCCCTATTTTATCGCTGGAGACGACTATGCTGATCGCACGCGAAAATGGGCAAAGGAAATCGCGGACCTTGTCTATACTCGCTGCAGTGGATGCAAACGCATCGCCATCGATAGTTTCGAACCTGAATTTATTATCGCACTTCGCAACCATGGTTTGGAAATCGTCAATGCCGAAAGAATTGTCGAGCGAGCTGCCGCTATAAAATCAGAAGACGAACTGAGATGCATCGTCACCTCGGTTACTGTCGCTGAGAGAGGATTAAAAAAAATACGAGAACTCCTGCAGGCAGGGATGACTGAGCAAGCACTTTGGGCAAACCTTCCTTTTGAGAATGCGGCAAATGGCGGCGAATGGTTTGAATACTCGATACTAGTATCAGGGGAGAGAACCAATCCCTGGGGAAGGGAGTGCAGCGACAAACTTATAAAAGCTGGAGAACTGGTCGGCGTTGATACGGGCATGATCGGACCCTTCGGTTATGGGGCCGATATATCTCGAACCTTTCATTGTAAACCGGCCATGCCTTCAGTAGAACAGAAACGAATTTATCAGACAGCGATCGAGAATCTCAGTTTCAATCTCGAACTAATACAGGCGGGAATGAACTTTCGCGAGTTTGCCGAAAAATCCTGGCCTGTTCCAGACGAGTTCTATGCACGACGTTATAACTCTGTTGCTCATGGAGTTGGCATGGGGAACGAGTGGCCACACATACCCTTTGCTGCAGATTGGAACAATGACGATGAACGCGAGGGTGTCTTTGAAGAAAATATGGTAATGGCCATCGAGAGTTGCGTCGCTCTTGAAAATGGTGGCGAATGCGTCAAACTGGAAGATATGGTCGTAGTCAAAAACGGAAAAGCACAATTGCTCTCAACATTTCCGTTTGAAGAGAACTTACTCCATTAAATAAGGGTTCACGTAAACTTAATTGCGTACCAAGTGAACAGACAAGGTATGTTGAGAATAGTCAAACGACGAAGGTGGAGGGAATCGAATCCACGATACAGTGCTTTGATATGTTGCATAACTTATGTAAGAGCATACTATTATAAATATTGTGGAATTTCGTCATTTCCCGTGGTGGCAATGAAAGTCAACGAATTTCCTCGAGAATAACAAACATCATACACAAACTATAAACATGAAACAAAAGTGGCAGGCGAAGGCTTACTATAAAATACTCACGTCTTCTTATATATCCATTACCTTATATACGGTTGAATACCTGACACCTAAATATTGATAGTATCCTATTCATAATTTACTTCCCTGGTAGTCGTATTTCCTATTCCGACTGATGTAATCAATCGGCTCTTCCACGAACTTTGTTATGGTAGTCAAAGGGCTGTCTTTAAAAAAGGCTTCGGTCCCTATTGGAAATAGGAGTGATTTATTGGTATGCCACCATCGTACAAAGTGGACCATGGCAATCATAGGCCGCGGGGTGTCGGTATAATTAGGCATGCCGCGGTGCCAGACACGCATGTCGCGGATGATCACGCCCCCAGCGGGAACATTGGGTTGGAGAGGCCCGACTACGGCTCGGCGTCTCGCCTCGTCTTCGGGCGCGATCTTGATGTCTTTTTCGTCGTGCGATCGCGTGGTATCAAGGTGGGTGCCAGGCCAGATTTCAGTGCTTCCATTTTCTGGCGTCATATCGACTATCGGGACATTGGCGACGATAGAGAAGGCGGGCGTAGCCGTTTTAAGACCGGGCCACAGCTGGCCGTGGTCGACGTGCAACGGTTGTTGAGTCTCGTTTGGTAGACAGGTGTTACCACTGTACATTGTGTTTTTCACCCCTTCGCCCAAGGTAGCTCGCGTGATTTGAACGACGAAGTCATTTAAGAGGACATCGCGGAAGAGGTAGGGTGGAAACGGTGGCGGATCCTGTTGCAAGTGGCCGTCATTGAACTGAAAAGGGACGTCATCGAGTGTGAGAATGGAGTCGACATCAGCAAGCATGCGCTCACGCAGAGACTCGATATGATTGGTAGAGATTACCTCGTGAAGAATGACGAAGCCATCTTTGCGCAGCGCTTGAAGAGCAAGTTTCAGATTTTTGGCATCGAAGCTGTTCCGCTTTCGTTCATTCTCGCTGGGGTACAATTCTAACATCTTTTTATTACAGAGAAATCAATAAGGGGTAATGTCGAAGATTTTGTATTTTCAAGGGCAACAGATCAATCGTAAATTCGATACAGTTATTGCATATTACAGTCTACCTTTTATAGACTTTTTAACCTTTTGACCCAGCAGTTACCGCTACTTATATAAGCTACTTGATTAAACTATTACCCCTACAGTAACCAGTGTTATAAAATTATAAAAATTGGTGGAAGTGGCGGGAGTCGAACCCGAATGCCAAATTGCGCAAGATAAAGATTTTCAAAGACTAAGAGAAAACAGTAAGACACAGTCCCCACACATAGACTCACAAAGTCTTGGCATAGTCTGTCCAGAACTTGCAAGTATTATTGATAAGTGGGATGTACTCAGTCCAACCCTTAAACGAGCAATAGTAGCGATTGTTAACTCCACAGACGAAAGGGAGGTGAAGTAATGAAAACGCTACCAATTGGTAAATGAGCCATCACGTCGATAGGGATGTGGAGCCTCCCAGAATTTAAAGGATTGTTCAACAGCCAGATCTTCATTGAACTCGATTCCCAGTCCTGGTCCTTCAGGCACGGGGAAACGGCTGCCTTCTAATTCTGGTTGCAGAGGAAAGAGATTTTTATCTGAGAATCCGCTATCCTCTGTTGGTGTGGTACGCACCTCCAGCCAGGCAAAATTCGGCACTGCCGCGGCCAGATGTATTGTCGCTGCAGCACAGATCGGCCCCAATGGATTGTGAGGCATGAGTTCGATATAGTGGGCTTCTGCCATGCTAGCCACTTTCATCGCTTCGGTCAGGCCGCCTACGTTACAAACATCAACACGTGCAAAACTTGTAATACCCCGTTCAATATAAGGTAGGAATTGCCACTTGCTCGATATCTCTTCACCAATTGCAAAGGGCACATCGGTCATTGTTCGCAACGATTCATAGGCTTCTGGGGTCTCGTCACGAATAGGTTCTTCCAAAAAATCAAGGGTGCCGGATGGCATCCGTTGACAGAAGGATGTTGCCTCAGCTACATTTAAACGATGGTGGTAATCGATACCGATAGTGGGTCCGTTTCCAACGGTTTCCCGAAGCTTAGTCAACCAGGTTGCGGTTGGGCCAATGGATTCACGCGGTTCAAAAATACTTTTCTCTTCGTCAAAACTCGGCCAATGTGGTACCGTCCTGATAACATTCCACCCTTTTTCGATCAGTAATTTCACATCATCCAAGAGACGAGGCCCCATAGGAGCGGTGGTTGTGGCAAAACAGGGGACAAAATCACGCTGTTTACCACCGAGTAGCTGATAGACAGGAACATTGAGAGCCTTCCCTGCGATATCGTAAAGTGCGATATCGATTGCCGATATGGCAGCCGTGAGAACACGCCCCCCCCTCAAAGTATTGACCGCGGTACATCTCCTGCCAGAGAGCTCCCATCTGCATAGGGTCGCGGCCAATAAGGAACTCACGGTAATGTTTGATCGCTCCATCGACAGCCAGTTCACGACCTGATAACCCTGATTCTCCCCAGCCGAAAAAACCCTCGTCCGTTTCAACTTTAACCACCATTTGATTGCGACTTCCTACCCATACGGGATATGTTTTTATGTCGGTGATTTTCATATAAAGAATAAGTAATAAAAATATATATGTTCATGTTATATCTTTTATTGTAGAATACGCTATACCAAAGTTTTTTAACTGCTTAAATAATTGGTCGTATATTAAGAGAATAAAATGAAAAAAATTCTGCTGATAGTTTTCCTTTTAATATCAGTTGGTAACCTCGCGTTCTCTGCCAATGAGAAATACCTAAGATTACACGAAGCGGCTGAACAAGGAGACATCAGTGCCCAATTCAACCTTGGGTGGATCTATTACTTCGGCCAAGAGGTAGAGAAGGATTATGGAGAAGCCTTCACATGGTATCACAAGGCAGGTGAACAAGGGAACGCCAAAGCCCAATTCAGCCTTGGGTGGATGTATCAAAATGGCGAAGGGATAACTCAAGATTATGATAAAGCTTTAAAGTGGTTCCACAAAGCAGCTGAACTGTGGCACGCCGGTGCCCAAGTCTTACTTGGGGGAATGTATTATTTCGGCAAAGGGGTAACTCAAGATTATGATAAAGCTTTAAAGTGGTATCGAAAAGCAGCCGAACAGGGACATGTCGAAGCCCAATACAACCTTGGGGTGATGTATGACAAAGGCGATGAGGTAACTCAAGATTCTACTGAAGCGGTTAAATGGTATCGAAAAGCAGCCGAACAAGGTGACATTAGGGCCCAATACTACCTTGGCCTGATGTATCAGAAGGGCGAAACGGTAGAGCAGGATTATGATGAAGCTTTAAAGTGGTATCTAAAAGCAGCTGAACAGGGTGACATTAGGGCCCAATACTACCTTGGCCTGATGTATCAGAAGGGCGAAACAGTAGAGCAGGATTATGATAAAGCTTTAAAGTGGTATCGAAAAGCAGCTGAACAGTTGCACGTCGGTGCCCAATACAACCTTGGGGTGATGTATCAAAACGGCGATGGGGTAACTCAAGATTATGATGAAGCTTTAAAGTGGTATCGAAAAGCAGCTGACGATGGACACGTCGAAGCCCAATACAACCTTGGGGTGATGTATGACAAAGACGATGAGGTAACTCAGAGTTATGGAGAAGCCTTCACATGGTATCGAAAAAAAGCTGTTCAGTGGCACACCGGTGCCCAATACAAGCTTAGGTTGATGTATCAAAACGGCGATGAGGTAACTCAGGATTATGATGAAGCTTTAAAATGGTTTCGAAAAGCAGCTGACGATGGACATGTCGAAGCCCAATACAACCTTGGGG
>PNEW01000097.1 GCA_002922725.1 Verrucomicrobia bacterium Opi.OSU.00C
TATTTAGCAGCCGGATGACTCCAAACTGCATTCAAAATGCCGGGACACGAATTAAATCCACGTTGTCCTCCATATCTTCCCATAGTCCATTCAGCCCAACAAATAGGTAGTCCAATGATGAGAAATGAAATAAAGTAGGCGAGCATGAAGGCACCACCTCCATTTTGTGCTGCTTGTCCGGGAAAACGTAGGAAATTACCGAGTCCAACCGCGCTCCCTGATACGGCAAGAATTACACCTAGGTGTGAATTCCAGGAATCCTTTTTGTTGACCATAATGTGAAGTATTTGAAGTTTCCTTGGTTAAAGAAGCCAGAAAAAAATTATGTTACATTTAGCCAATTCAGAAATCATTATTTAATGAAGGTATTAAAGGTGAAGTTATGATTAGAATAAGATCTAAATAACTTATCGTACTAAATTCTTACGTTTATCAAATTTAATTTCCAGAAAATAAATTAAGTATATAAATTGTGACTACTTTTGATCGATATATTTTTCTTGAGTGGGTAAAGACATTCTCACTTGCTATGGGCCTTACCCTTGGGTTACTTATAATGGAGGATATGTATGACGATCTTTCGGATTTGCTCACATATGGGGCAAATATCAAGGAAGTTGCTTGGTATTATCTTGTTTTGTTACCTAGCTTTTTACCTATTGTTTTACCACTCGCACTCCTAATTTCCATATTATTCAGCTTGGGGAGTCTTCACCGCAATAATGAAATAATTGCGATGCGTGCTTGTGGGCTGAGTTTATATAGGTTGACACGTAGCTTATGGACGATGGGGATAATCTTTACCATTGTTCTATTTTACCTTAATGCTCAGCTTGTTCCTTGGTCAGTCGAACAATCGCGTAAAATCTGGGATAACTATGCTTTTGCAGAGCAACTAACAAATAAAGATGAAAATAATATAGGTATTATTTATAATCTTTCTTTTTATAACCATAAAGAAAAACGATTATGGTTCATGAACAGGTTTAGCGAATACAACTACCGTTATGGCCTCTGACCTTAGAGCCAGTGCTGCACTTTTGCTTTCCGGACTCGCTGCTTCGGGTGAAACTTGGATTCAGCGGATTTACCATCTCGACCGGGGTTATGATAAAATAGACAAAAAGCTTCAGTCACTGGGAGCAGATATCTCTCGTATGTCAGTGGACGAAATGCCAAAAGCTTTACAGGCTGAGGATATCTAAATGCTTGTGAGAAAAACAGATCCATTTAGTAAACTTTTTTTTTGGTTTGTTTATCATGGATAATAATCCCATTGTTATTTTGTGAACGAAATGGAAAATACCACCGACTACCTAAATGCATCTCTCCAGCAAGATGATCCGGTAGATTCGGCTTTACGCCCCTTTAGCTTTGATGAGTTTACGGGGCAAACCAAATCCATTGAAAGACTCCAAGTAATGGTGGGAGCAGCACGAGGACGCGGTGATGTTCTTAATCATATTCTTTTAAGTGGGCCACCCGGTTTAGGAAAAACAACTTTGGCTTCCATCCTTTCTCAATCAATGGAATCGAACCTTCGACCAACTTCAGGGCCAGTTATTGAAAAACCAGGGGACCTTGCAGGGATGCTAACAAACCTTGTAGAAGGTGATATTCTCTTTATCGACGAAATCCATCGAATTCCAAAAACTGTGGAAGAATACCTTTACTCAGCAATGGAAGATTTTCGTATTGATATTATGCTTGATCAGGGCCCGAACGCCCGAAGCGTAAGACTTAACCTTCCCCGCTTCACCTTAGTCGGAGCCACCACGAGGATAGGTTTATTAACCTCACCTCTCAGAAGCCGTTTTACCCTTCAAACTCGACTGGGATATTGCCATCTTAACGATCTTATATCCATTGTAAAACGTAGCTGTAAATTACTGAATATCAGTATTAATAATGAAGGTGCAAAAGAAATAGCTGGCCGTGCACGTGGCACTCCTCGCATTGCCAATAACCTTATTTACTTTGTTCGCGACTTTGCTCAACAGCGTTCCAATGGAAAGATCAGTCGAAAAGTCGCAGAAGACGCGCTAGAACTTCTTGAAATTGATGCCCGTGGTCTTGATGAAATGGATAAACGTATTCTTCAAGTGATGGCAGAAAATTATAGCGGCGGTCCGGTAGGTTTGAGCACAATCGCAATTGCAGTTGGAGAGGAAGATCATACTCTTGAAGAAGTCAATGAACCCTACCTTATTCAAGAAGGCTACCTTCAACGCACACCGCAAGGTCGCACCTTAACAAAAAAAGGATTTGATGTAAGTGGGGTCCCCATACAGCAAGGTAAAAATCAACTTGAACTTTTATAATACAATTGAGATTTTAAAATTTTTAACATCAACTCCTCGAATTCAGGTTACGGATATTAGTTCAATCATCCTAAATCTCCTGCTATACATACTATATATAGCAAAGATTAAACATAGTACTTTAGTATCCAACCTAAATTCTATTAGCATATAAGGCTCTTAAAATCATCAATCTCACTTTTAAAGCCACCTCTCACACCTTTATTAATAACTGATACAGCATCGTGTGAGTGCAGTGATTCCAGATGAGCACATGCAATCTGAAAATCTACAATCCGTTCATCTGTATCGAGCTGCTCATAAAGTAACCGTGCCGCATCTTCAACAAATTTCACATATGATCCATTAAGTTCTGCAAATGCCTGCTCATCCTCTCGCTTTACCATAACTTGAGATTCAGTCTGAAGTGCATTGAAACAATGATGCCTGAGATCTTCAATACCGACTTGAAACCCTGGACGTATTTCCGAGCTTATACGCGCTTTACTTCGCTGACTGTGAGGAACAGCAAAGGTTTGACGTGTTTCACGGGCATGTTCAGATAGCTCAGTAGAGCATGGGCAAGTGGAAGAATAAATATAATCAAAGTGGATGATCTTGCGACTGCGATTGAGATCATCAAGGATACCTTCAAATACAACATCATAATATTGATATCCTTCAAGGTTACTACGCAAACTTTTCTGAAGTAATGGATAGGAGAAACTTAATTTTAAATGTGCTCTACTACTACCGTGATCTTCTTTATAGCGCAATAATATCTCTTCAAGTAATTCCAAAGTAAATATGCGGTCTTTAAAGGTATAGAACGTCCGAATTATTCGGGACATATTTATCCCCTTAGTGTCTGCTGCATGTGAAACGGTACCAGTAACAGAAGTTTCAAGTGAAATAGTTTTATTATCCCTCGTTAGGAAGCTGAGAGGTAATCGAAAATTTGAAATTCCAACTTGCAAAATAGGTACATTAGCTCCCTGGATTTCACTACTGGCTGAGTTCTGGCAGTCAGGTAGGGAATTTCTATATTCGTCGGTTACCTTATAATTTTTATTATAGCCCCGTTTTATCAATTGCTCGTCTTTAACTGAATGAAAACTAGTGGCTTTATTTTCGTTATCCATGGTAAAAGTAAAATTGAGTTTTTAAAAATGGTGAGATATCGCAAAAAGTCAAAATATTCCTAAGATAAAGCCTTTATCGGCTATCGTTGATAGTTAGGTTAATATTTTAGAAGTAATAGGTTGAAAGTTGGGAGCCCCCCGTTAATATTTAAAAAAGAGTAATACAGCCTTTGACCTTCTTAATCTCACTCTTTAATTTGACTTGTAAGAGGCAATATAAGAATAAATATGCAATTATTACGACCTAATTACAGATAATGAAACTTCATGACCATGCGTTTCAAAATATTGGGTAGTAGCAGTTCAGGTAATGCTGCCCTCCTAATTACCGATAATTGCAAAGTTCTCATTGATGCAGGTTTTACTGCACGCCGCCTTGGACAATTACTTGAGGAATGTGGCGAATCTATCGATACAATTGATGCGGTTTTCCTCACTCACGAACACAGTGATCATTCCTCTGGAATCCGAGGTCTTTCACATTTCCCTGAAATGAAAATATTTGCTAATCATGCAACGGCTAAAGTCTTACAAGATACTTTAAAGCGACGAATTAATTGGAAGTTATTTGAAACAGGAACCACATTTCAATATCGAGACCTCAAAATAGACACATTTGTCGTTCCTCATGATGCCTGTGACCCAGTGGGATTCGTTATTCATAACATACCTGGTTCGACGAATCAAACATCGAATAGTATCGGTTGGCTATTGGATCTAGGTTATGTCCCACAATTAGTACGTGAACGCGTACGCGGAGTCGACCTTCTTGTTGTCGAAGCCAATTATGATACTCATCTTCTCGATAATGACACAAAAAGACCATGGTCAGTTAAACAACGTATTAAAGGTCGACACGGACATCTCTCAAACGAAGCTGTATATACTTTCTTAAATGAGATGGACAATATAAAATGGAGAGATGTTTATCTCGCTCATCTAAGTAAAGATTGTAATAGTAAAGTCCTATTAAATAATATGTTTAGCCCTCAAAATGGGTTTTTAAAAAAATTTTCGGTCAATATTGTTGACCCGGAGAAAAGTCTTTTTCCAACTCATGATCTACAAAATAGATTAGAGTAATTTATCTCTAATTGATAACAATACTTTAAACTAGTATTGCCATTCATAAAGATTCCAGCTTGCTGCCGGCTAGCATCTTAAGTATTAGAACCAGTTTTAATGAAACTAATGAATATTACTCTTTTTTGAACTTAAACTGTCCATGTCCATCTAGAGCATATAATTAAATAGCTTTCCGATAGAGAAAAAAAGCAGCCAAAAACATAAAAATGTTGGGGAGCCAGGCTGCTTGAAATGGTTCTATAATTTCTCTCTCTCCTAATAGGATACAAAAACTGGACATAAAGTAATAAGCGAAAAACAAACCAAAAGATTTTGAAACCCCGACCATGGGATTCACCCTTACTCCTGCCACAGCATAAGGAATCGCTAAACCCATCACAATGAGACAACTGAATGGATTAGCCAATATAGTATGATAACGAACTGCGTAGCCATTGACGCGCGGATCATCTTTAGTGGAAATTTTATCTAGTATTTTTCTCAATTGGAAAAAAGACAAGTCTTTAGGGCGTTTTTCCAATGAGTTCATAAGCTCTGGTTCTTCG
>PNEW01000098.1 GCA_002922725.1 Verrucomicrobia bacterium Opi.OSU.00C
AGCCATCCAAGGCGAGCAAGAATAAAAAGTCCTGAAGTTGCAAACCGTGCATTGGGTCCATATCGTCGATTAATATATTCGTAGGATGTCGTCACATTTAATCGACGGTAAAAGGGATAAAAAAGAAAAATCATTATAGGTGCTCCTATGATGCTCATAAACCCAAGAATTACAAAAGCAATGTTTTCTCTATATGCAGTACCGGGTATCCCCATATAAGAGGTCGCACTAGTAAGAGAAGCGAACATGCTCATCGCAACGATGAGCCACGGCATCTTGCGTCCCGCAAGAAAGTAATCCTCCGTATTTTTCTGTTTACCTGCAAGTAATAATCCAATTCCAAATATTGCTGTCAGATAAATAAAAAATATTGAATAATTAAGTGCACCAAAGGTAGAGGTATTTTCCATACTAATTATCCAGCTATAAACCCATTACTAATTCAATATAAATATTTCCGTAACTCTGCCTGTTAAACTGAACCCAAAAGCATCATCCCACATCCACGTTCCATTTCATTTCCAAATCAAGGGGATAAATGGGCCGTGGAATATGAACAAAATCGTAATTTTTCATATTGTATGATGTTGTCCCCGGGCAATCGGAACGAATAACTGCTTTGGCGACATGCCCGTAAGTCGGGATAAAGCCAACCCCTGTTTTCAAGGCTACAATCTTGGCTTCAAAGGGTTCGATACCAACCTTTCTAAAAATAGAAGGTTGTGGGCCTATTATGATGCGTTCCGTCAGGACCAAACGGATGTTATCAATAGCCAAACAAACAGTTTTTCCTGCGTCAATCGTCGGTGTAGGTGTAAATTTACCTACATCTTCAATTATCCCATCTGTAACACACAACACCTTTCCTGTCACGGATAACGGTTCGCTGAAACGGGTGTCACGTTTTCCTCCCACTTCAAGGGTAAATGTTGAACCGATGTCTTCTTCATTTATATTTTGGACGGCTTCACGATCGGGTAAATGAGAAAGTATCAGCCCTTTTACTTTATGGCGTTTCTCAATTAATGAATTTAGTAGCGTAGTCGTATCACCGGGTGCACCCCCTCCGATGGTGTCCGCTGCATCTGTTATGAGGATGGGCCTTCCTTCTGCCTGTGCTGCAGCCTCAACTGCGGCATCGGGTGGAAGCATAGCGTCTGGCAGTACGCCTTCACGCAATTCCCAAATTCTTGTTGCATGATCCCTAGCAATTTCAGTGGCTAGGGTTTTATCATTGTCGGTCACAGCCACCATGGCCCATCCAAACTCGGGAACATCCGCCCAACCAAAACTAACGCATAATGAACAGGCAATTACACCTGGTTGTGCTTCATATACTTCCAACTGATCAAATAATTCTTTAAGTGTTCCTGAATTAGTTCCATCATCAGGTGGTGGGGTAATAAGAGGAATTTTTTTCATATCCATCACCGGATTGATTTCACCAGCCAAAATACGAAGTAAAATAGCTGCCCCTCTTTCTCCTGTTTCCACAACATCGATATGAGGATGTGTACGATAGGCTAAAATTACATGGGAAAGATCCACCATTTTTTGCGTTAATATGGCATGATGATCGAGAGTACATACCAAGGGAATCTCAAAACCTAAAGCTTCTCGGACAATACCCAGAAAATACCCTTCCAAATCAGGTATTTCTTTTGAAGCCATAGCTCCATGGAGAGCAAATAAGAAACCGTCGAGATCCCCAGCTTCTCGAAGCATTTGACGTAAATTTTCCTCTAAATAAGAGACAACTTCTGCAGTGACATTACCCCCCGCAAATCCTGACGCACTTATTAAAGGCACAATCTCAATGATCTCCTCTGACGACCTTAAAACATTCAGGAATCCTTTAATTTCATCACTTCGATCTGGTTGGTTCAGTAAATCTTCACCTATAAGAATACCTCCAACAGTATTCTGAAATTCTTCCAGCCCCGCATCAAGAGGAGAAAAGGTGTTTGCCTCATGTTCAAATCGACATATCGCAATGCGTTTTTTTGACATTTCTGTAATTATCAAAATTGTAAAATAGAATTTATAATAACTTGATGTCAACACGATCGAGTAGGGGAAAACGATCACCATTATCGGAGGTGAAGATCACTTTATACTGGAAAAAACGATCTGTTTCCTCAAGCTCAAATTCATCCGAGTCTAGCGACTTCCAAGGATTTTCTTTCAATTTATCTCTTTCTGCCCCGGAGCGAATTACAAATTTCAATTGGGTTCCCTCCGGAATATCAGCAGTGTAATTCAACATACCTTTGGTTGCTTGTTCATCATAACTGAAGATTGAAGATTTATAGATCTGCTGCCAGGAACGATCATAGATATGTCCCATGTCCGAGTTATACATCCAATGCGGACCATGTGTCGGAACAGTATCAATGTGCGGTTTTGCAAATCGATTACCGTCATTTAAAAAAATCTTTGACATCGTATTGTGATTGCCGTCAACAGTGTGATTTGCAACTGCCAAGTCGAGTAAGCCATCTTTATTAAAATCGGCAGCTAACCCATCAGCTCCCGAATCGTTAAAAAGATACGTTCGCCCTCGTTTACTATAACCTTCTGCACTACCCCAAAAAAGATAACACGGTTGTTCTTCACGCGAGATATCTCCATGATAAAAGGGGAAAAACAGGTCGAGAAATCCATCGCTATCCCAATCGGCAATGACCGGCCCGAGCGGGGTAAATCCGGGAAGCCATTGACTGTTCCATTGCTTAAAACCTTTCTCATCACCCCAAAAAATGAGTGATCCAACGTCATTATGGATATTTACAAAATCTCGATAACAACATACAACAATATCAAGCCAACCATCGTTATTAAGATCAGCTGTTTCCAGATCAACTACAGCAGGGGCATCTATAGTTACTGAACGTTTGACGTCATACCCGTCAACTCCTCCATAAAATATCGTGACCCCTCCTTCTCTGTACGAACTAGCCGCAATATCGAGCCACCCGTCTTTATTATAGTCGGCTAATTGAATTGAGAGTGCCCGATAATTAGAGGGTATGGTAACTCGCCGGCTACGATCAAATCCATCTTTCGCACCATAATAAATAATGACGTTAGATTCATGAAATTCATTTATAATATATTGTCCCAATACCAAATCGAGATATCCATCCTTATTTATATCAGCGATGGTACTCGATGCCAAAGAGGACTCCGTCAATACTGTTCTTCCTTCAAGTTGGATGCCTCCCACCTTGCCCCAGTAGATATTTACTCCAGCGTAAGGGTCTTCAGCAACAGGACCTCCACCATGCAATGAACCTAATAATACTAAATCAGTGTGCCCATCCCCATTTAGATCAGCAGCCGACGCTTCGTATCCGCTTCTCAGGGGTATTTTCAAAAGACGTTCCGTGCTGAACCCGTGAGGCCCTCCCCAATAGAGAAATGCGGGCACTTCTTCTTTTACAGACCCTCCAACACTGTTACTAAATATTAGGGATGCCGGTTTTCCTTCGGTTTGAGGAACACTTAATACACCATACGCTCCTTCGGTGGATATTCTGTTGTCTCCTAATTCAAATTTCCTGTCCCCTTTACCGTAGTAAATGATCGACTCGGTCAGATAGTCTGATTTGCCCTGGTGGATAGCTATCGCTATATCGGGAATACCATCGCGATCGAAATCACCGATTGCTGAGGATTTCTGTTTTGGTGCATCGAGACTAGTTGAACGAGAAGCAGAGAAACCTTTTTTATCTCCCCAAAGTATATTAGTCTCATCAATCGACTCCTTCGCAGCCCCTGCATCTTCACCACCTCCAGCAAATCTAAGTTTAAAATACGATAGAACCAGATCCGTATAATTATCTCCATCTAAATCCCCTACCGCAACATGCGATGCGCTGAATCCTACAATCTCGAGCGGTACTTTCCAGGAGTGTCCACGCTTACCTTGAACAATATACAAACGGTCACTGCCAGTACCAATAATGAGATCCGGTATATTATCATTATTGCTGTCAGCAGTATTAATACTTTGATGGTTAATCCCCGGTATCACTATTTTGGATGACTTTACATTGACTCCATTTTCATCCGATACTTTCGACCAAAATATTTCAATTTTATTATCTGACCTGAGAACCGCAACATCATCAGCTCTATCCCCATCAAAATCTCCAGAAGCTAAAGCAATGGCATTCTCAACCCCTACATCCTGATAACGTGTAAGAATATAACCTCTTTCACCACCCCAAAATACACGCATAATTTTGCCATCAGGCTGGCCGTGCAGCCAACCTTTAGCATTTAGCGTTATAATATCTGTCCAATTATCACCATTAAGATCGGCGAGAGCAATAGCTTGAACGCCGTGTACCGGTAATACCCCATTACTGCGGGAAGCAGGCCATCCATCTTCACCTCCATAAATGATCGATACAAAACGACGGGGGTATTGTAGCCCACTCCTGCTCGGACAAAATACCAGGTCCAGCCATCCATCTTTGTTGAGGTCCGCTGTTTCAACCTGCTTGGACCCATCAATCTCTAGCCTCGATGTCTGAATCGATCTGTCCGGTGAAATCTTAACCAAGGTTGGTTGAATAATGTTTTTTCGATCATGGGTGTGTGGAAAGAGCAAATCGATCCAACCGTCATTGTTTAAATCAAAGCGATTTATGGTACGAATCTTGCCATCATGCGAGACGTAAATATTATTGCCCGAAGCATCTAGAGTTCCATCGGCAAAATCTTCAAAACTATCTTCTACCCACGATTGACCAAATACACTTACAACTATGCTAGAAATAATTAGTGCCATTAATAGCAATGTGTGTGTGTTATTTTTCATCAACTTATTTACTGCCCCTCAGATAGAATCTTATTTTGTATAAACTTTATTCCTGTCTCTTATACACATCT
>PNEW01000099.1 GCA_002922725.1 Verrucomicrobia bacterium Opi.OSU.00C
ACCTTCTATTCCTGTAGATTTTACACTACCTATATTTTCAGAATCACCAGTACCAGCACCTCCAATATTATCAACTACAATTAAATTATCGAAAGAGGTATGGAATAACACCAATTCACTATATGAACTACCATCATTATTATTAATGCGTGTGCCGAATTCAAATGCATCTGAAGTTTCTTCTAAAAGACCTTTTTTGGCATGATTCCTTGGGCCTGGAACAGAGAATCCTCGATTATAGCCTCCAAAGAAAAGTACATTCTCGTTACTTTGGTAATTCACGCTGAGTCCAGGAGCCAGGATATCTAATTCACTAGAGCCATCGCCCTTAGGTACATTGCTTCCATCAGAGGTGAAATCTATATATTCGTAGGATAAATCTTCATAACGGATTCCTGGGGTTATAGTCCAAGGGCCAGATTGTATTTTATCAAGGAAGTGAAATGCGTTGGCCTGAGTTTCTTGCCGTCTGTTGCCATCAGAACCAAATGCGCTTTGCGTATGATTTACAAAGTTTCCGTCGCTGTCTTGAAGATATAAATTATGCCACTGAAATCGTCGAATACGATCTTTATGAAACCTAAATCCCAATTCAATATCATGTTCTATACTAGCAGCATTGAGGGAAATATTTAGTTTGGATTGGATTCCAGCCATATAATAATCACGGTTATTATTACGGACTCTTAATTTTCCGGCTCGTGTCCCTTTTAAAACTTCCAAAGCTTGTTCAACTGCGCTACCAGCCAAGGCGCTTGCAATAGAAGATTTAACTGCTTTTTCATCCTCATCACTTTGTGGAATACCATTTCCATCTGTGTCAATATCTCTAATATCATGCAGTTTAAACCAGTTACGATGGAACTTATTATAATATGCAGTAGTACTTAGCTTCGTATTATCATTAAGTTTGATGATGTGCCTTAAATTTAATATAGTATGGTTAGTATTAATAGTATCATTACGTGAAGCAGCATAGCGACGATAAGGATCGAGTTTAAAATCTTCAGATGTTAAACCAAGGTAAGTTTCGTTAGCTTCAAGATCCGTATAAGCAACTTTAACTTCAAAATAATTATATGGAATAGTATTAGGCTCCCAAGTTCCTTTAAACATGTAATCTGTTCGATTAAACCCAGTTTCATTGGAACCATCCATTTCACCAACTTGGTCGATGGATTTAAATCCCTCATTTTGCCTACGATAAACCTCGAAAAGATAACCTAACTTACCAGACTCTTTTTGTGTCTTTTTCCCTATACGTGATGTTAATGAAATCTCATTGTCACTACCATAACTTGCTTTTAAAAGATTACCCTTTTCATTAATTGAAGGGATAGGTGTAGAGATATAATTTATTACTCCACCAGTTGTATGTGGGCCATCAGCAATTTGGCTTGATCCTTTCAGTACTTCAATCCCAGCCATTCTACCTGCTGTTGGGGAGTAGTAAGCAGAAGGGGCAGAGTAGGTCGCAGGTGCAGCGAGGATACCGTCTTCCATTATTGTGACTTTACCACTACGGGTTGTATCAACTCCACGCAAACTGATATTTGGGAAAAGGCCATAACCATCTTCCTCTCGTATATAAACACCAGGAGTTTTGCGAAGTATACGATTGATATCATCAAAGTCTAAGTTTTTTAGGTCACCAGCTCCAAGATACATCCCAGAACCTGTGAGGGTAAAAACGTCATCTTTGGAACCAATAATTTTAAACTCTTCAATAGGGACAATTATATCCTTATTTTTTGCTTGAGTTGAACCCGTTTCATTTGCTTTTCCTGATAAAAGTAAAGGGAAAGCAGTTAAACATATGGTAATTATATACGTTTTAATATAGTAGTTTATTTGTTTCACTCTGGTGTTATAACTTGAATACTTATGATACTAAGTCTCAGTATCTGGTTAAAACTGAAAACATAGGATTTTGCCTTGAGTCAACAAAAAAATGATACTAAGTCTCAGTATCTTAACAAAAGATATGAATTTTTACACCTAAAATAAACTAAGATTATCAATTTTTCCGATTCAAGACACAGGAACTACAGCTATAATAGAATGTGTGATAAGGCGTATTTTCTATTGATAGATTAATCTGAGAGTGGTTGTTGGCTAAGTTTTTTAGCAATTTTGCGACGAATTCCTTCTCCTAGAAAATCGAGAATCGAAACGACGACAAGGATACAAATTAAAACAGTTGCGAATTTATTCCATTGGTGAAACTCCTGATAGGTATAGAGTTGAAGCCCGATACCACCCGCACCGACATAGCCGATTATCGAAGCGGATCGAATATTATATTCAAGCATCCAAATGGAATAACTCCATATTAATGGTTTAGCGTGAGGCCAGAGACCATACTGGAAAGCCTGAATGGGATCGGCTCCTAAGGATCGTAGAGCTTTAGCATTTTCTATATCACTGGATTCAAAAGCCTCACTAAAAAATTTCCCAAGATAGCCAATACTGTAAAAGGTAAGTGCAATAACTCCTGCGAGTGGATTAGCACCAATGACGGCAACGGAAATTAATGCCCAGATTAAACTAGGAATGGTTCTGATGGTGTTAAGGAGCATTCTCGTAATACCTACAAGCCATCGAGGTGAAATATTTTGTGCTGCACCAAGTGCAAAAATAAAAGAAATGAGTAAGGCGGCAAATGTTGCTACTACGGCAATTTCAACTGTTTCAAGAAGCGCGGTTAATGTTTGATCAAGAACAGAAAAATCGGGAGGGATAAATTGATCAGCAAATCTTAACAGATTACTAAAGTAATCGAGATCGCGCCCTGAGCCGTGTAAAGCTGAACCTGAATAAATAACTGCGAGAATGAAAATAATAAAAGTGACAGTCAGTACGTTCAGTCGCTCATACCAATACACTTGTGGTATATTGATGGCTTCAGGCAAAGAGCCTTTTTTTATTTTCTGATTTTTCTCAGTTGCCATTGGTCTGGGTGTTCTCGGTTAAGACTTAGTGCATAGTCAGCAAATCGATCAACTAGGTCCGGATTGTGCATGACACAGAATACTGTTTTACCGTGTTGTGTTGTCTCGAGTTTAAGAATCCCAAGTATTCTTCCTGTTAAATAAACATCTAATTGCGATACAGGTTCATCAGCCAAGTAAATATCAGGTTTTTGGAAAAGTGCGCGAGCAATTACGACCCGCTGCTTCTCTCCACCAGATAATTCAGCTACCCATCGGTGTATATACTCTGAGATGCCAAGATCTTTGATAATACGATAAGCTTCATTTTTAGCAGAGGCGGGAAATCCAAAAAGTGTCTGAAAAAATGAGTAGCGATTTAAGTGTCCACAGAGTACATTATTTAGTACTGTCGTATTTTCTGTTAGATGAAATCCCTGAGGAATAATCCCTATTCGTCCACGTAACATTATTGGAGATATAGGATGAGTTTCATAGTCGCAATAACTGACTTCTCCTTCTGTGGGCTTCAATAAACCACAAAGAGTAGATAGAAAACTAGTTTTACCTGCACCTGATGCACCCAAGACTGCAACAAAACTTCCCGGTGGTACCTCAAGGGTCATTTTTTGAAATAACCAACGGTTATTTTGAACACACCCAAGATCTTTCAATACCAGAGTCGGTGTTGAAAATTGATGACCGTTGTATAGTGAATCGACAACCATGTCTTGTATCAGATTTTCCTTTATTGATACATGTGTGATACAAAGTTTAATGCTTCGCGTATGGGGGCAAGATGTGCGTCAGCATCGACTTCAATAAGCTTGCTTGTGAATACCCGATCCCGCAAATCAGGATGGTCTTTATTCAATGCTAAAAACGCGGTTTTTATTAGTGAGCGATCTTTAAAAATGATGGATTTTCGAATGGCAATAGTATGAGAAGGAACGGGACCTTGGCTGGATATCATTTTTAGACGAGAACGCGCATCTAGCGAGAGGTGCTTATCTTTATCTAAGACATAATAACTCACAGCAGCAGCTTCCGCGAGACCTTCGATTACCCGGTTTACTGCGGACACGTAACCTACTCCGTAGTAAATGTTGCCTTTACCAAAAAAATGTTCCGGATGCTCCGTCAACCCTATAAGATCTTTTTTGTATAAATCCCAAGTGGGAATGATAAAACCCGAGGTACTAGTCCGGCTTGAAAAAGCTATAGGTTTCCCTCGAAGATCTTCCACGCAAGTGTAAGGGCTGTCTTTGAGAGCAACCCAATAACTCATATAATAAGGCTTTCCGTCGATCTCGCTAACCAGTAGCACATCGGCTACTCCCTTTTCGATCGCTTTACTTGCCCCTGTTGCGCTGAGATAGCCAATATCAATCGTCCCATTAGCAAACCCTTCGATAATTACTGCAGAACTCAATGGAATAATTACTTCTATTTTTCGGTTAAGGTATCCCTGCAAACAATCACTTAAATTTCTTTTTTCAGTGATCATTTGGGCTGGATTTTTATCTGGTTTCAAGGCAACAACCATTTTTTTCAGAGATAATCCTCCCTCAATGTCAGTTGCATATAAATAGGAATTTCCGATGTGACCCAAAGAAATAATACATATTACTATTACCAAAAGGATCTTCTTATAGTTTATCATTCCCTTATTGCTATGAGAATTAGTCTCATGATCAAGACGGAAATACGCAACTTTCTGGTTTATACAAAAAGAATCGACCAAATTTTGTTCGATGACCTCTGTCTAGGTTCTAAATTTAGAGTAGCTAAAAGATTGTTTCCTGTACCCTATAGCTCAGGTATCATCGAGCTTCTTCCTTATATTGAAGCCATTATATGGGTTTTATGAAGTATCTAAGGTCATAAGTAGTCTCTAATTAATAACTAGATAATTTAATTTTTATGAGCAAATTTTCTTGTATTAATAAAGGCGTGGGGTCCACACTTCCTTTTCCCTTTGAGCCAATTCTTTATGTAAAAACTTCGAGAATTAATAGATAATGTGTCTGCTACAGATCTAGTTACTGTAAAAGTGAAGAAGGA
>PNEW01000100.1 GCA_002922725.1 Verrucomicrobia bacterium Opi.OSU.00C
AGATTTAATACATATTATTTTATAATGAGAATATGGAAATTAATCATAGTAGACTGATAATATGAGTAAAAAATCCAATTTCACAGTGATAGGAATTTTTGTACTCGGTGCGATAGCAGTTGCTGTTATAGGTATTATTTTTGTCGGATCGGTTAAGATTTTTTCCGAAAATGAAGAATTCATTATTTATTTTGATGAATCAGTGAGTGGATTGGATATTGGTTCTCAAGTTAAATTTCGTGGTGTTCCTGTTGGGCAAGTTAAAGATATATTTATTCGTTACAATCAGGTTGAATTTTCTGCGCATATTCCAGTGCTAATTGAAATTGAAATAAGCCGGCTTGCAAATAAACTAGGAATAACTGTGGATATAACTGATGATGATATTTACTTCGCACAGGTAAATGAAGGGTTGCGTGCCCAATTAGTTATGGAAAGTTTTATCACGGGGCTTTATTATATTGATTTATCTTTCATCGAGAATGCCCCTCCTCCTGAATTTCTCCAGGAGAAGGTTATTTATAAAGAAATACCTTCAGTAAAATCTCCTTTTGCCGAGATTGGTCAAAGTGCTACCGAAATTATTGCTCGCTTGAGTACTATTGATATAGAGGAAATAAATCATAAATTGGTTTCTCTTTTGGAAAATGCGAACACTGCGATCAATGATATAAACTTCAAAAAAGTCTCCGACAGTTTAATCGACGCTACTGAATCAATTGTTGGGCTGGTCAAAACGGGTAATGTGAAAGAGGTATTGGAAAATTTTAAAACTACATTAGTAAAAATACGTAAATTATCGGTGAAAATAGAAGAAAATATTGATCCGATTTTAATGGAGGCTAATGAAACGAATGAAGAAATTCAAAAGACTTTAGCTAGTTTGAAATTTGCTGCTGATCGAATCGAAAACACTCTTGCCCCTGAATCATCAATGCGCTATGAAGTTGAACGTGCTTTAAGTGAATTATCAGCTGCTGCGCAATCAATTCAGCAACTCAGTGATTACCTTGAACGTAATCCACGCTCTTTGCTAACCGGTAAAAAAATATCAGAAAAATCGGGAAAAAATGAAAATTGAAAGGTCGAAAATCTATATTGTTCTCCTATTAAGCCTATTACCTATAAATGGTTGCTTAAATCTTGATCCACAAGCTGATCCATCGCGTTTCTATCTACTTTCTGTTTCCGATGAGGTGAGAGGCCTGCAACATATAGATGGCTTATCTGTCGGTTTAAAACGGGTGGGAGTGCCCACCTATTTAAAAAACAAAAAAATTGTTATTCGCCTCGGTTCTGATGAAATTCGATATTCTGAAATTCATCGTTGGGGTGAAGATTTGGAAACTGCCATAAGCCGAATCTTGGCGACTAACCTAACTGCAAAAAATGGGATTCAACAGGTATCAATTGTCCCTTGGCAAGATACCAGTGTGCATGACATTGAAATTAATGTGAAAATTTTGCGTTTTGAGGGGGCCGATGACGGTAATGTCGTCCTACGTGCCCTGTGGGAGATTCAGGATTCATCGACTAGTAATAACCCTGTTACCGGTGATACCAGTGTAACCCGCAGTGGTTGGAACGGTCGAAATTATGGACGTTTGGCTTCATTGATGAGTGATACATTATCTTCACTGACCAATGATCTATCAGAGGCGATAAATAAATTGTCGATTCAATCTGAAATTGAATAAATAATTTAAAATAAAGCTGTCATGCCAAATTTACGAATTAATTTAACAGGATGATTTAAATTTTCCCACAGGTTAAGTCTTAGATTCATTTTTAATGTAAGCACGATTATAGGCACTGACGAGTGCCTTAAGACTAGCCAATTCAATGTTGGCATCAATACCGGCACCCCAATAGAGTATTTTATCTTTTATCCGTTCAATTTCGATATACGCTGCGGCATCAGCAGCTGATCCTTTTGCAATAGCATGTTGACGGAAGTCGATCAATCGAAAGTTTTTCAAGCCAGCGCAGTCTAATGCACTGACAAAGGCTGCGATGGGTCCGTTACCATTACCTTCGATCGTTATTATTTTGTTACACCAAATAATCTCAGCTTGACAATTGACATGGTGGTGATCGTCAGGATCAGAGCAAATATTATAGGACTTTAAAGATAAAGGCCTCTCTCGTTCAATGTATTCCCTGTTGAAAACTTCTCTAATTTCAAGGGCGTTGAGCTCTCTACTTTCATCATCAGCGATTTTATTTACAACAGCACCAAAATCCGGATGCATTTTTTTTGGTAAATCCAAACCAAATTCCTGTTCCATTATAAAGGCTACACCACCTTTCCCACTTTGGCTGTTAATACGAATTATTGCTTCATAAGTACTACCAATATCTTCAGGATCTATTGCAAGATATGGGACTTGCCAAAGACTTCCAGGAGTCGAATCCATTTTCTCCATGCCTTTTTTAATAGCATCTTGATGTGAACCCGAAAATGCAGTAAAAACAAGGTCACCACAATATGGGTGACGTTCATGCACTAGCATGCGGGTGCATCTTTCATAAATTTTTTTCACTTTTCTAATCCTACTGAAATCTAGATGAGGATCTATTCCCTGGGAATACATATTGAGTGCGACCGTTACAATATCAAGATTGCCAGTTCGTTCTCCATTACCAAAGAGTGTGCCTTCAATTCTATCAGCACCCGCCATCAGTGCTAATTCCGTTGCTGCAATCCCTGTTCCTCGGTCATTATGTGTATGCAGGCTGATAATTAATTTATTGCGATCTTTTATATGACGACAAAACCATTCAATCTGATCAGCATGAATATTGGGAGTCGCCATTTCAACAGTTGCGGGAAGATTTAAAATAATAGGTTCTTTTTCTGAGGGCCTCCATGCATCTATAACCGCTTCACACACTTCGAGAGAATACTCCAACTCCGTATCAGAAAAGCTTTCTGGAGAATATTCATATCGGACGTGAGTGTCAGCTACCGTGGGAACAAGGGTTTTGACTAGATGAGTTCCTTTAACAGCGATACTTTTTATTTGTTCTTTATTCATCCCAAAGGTCACTCTTCTTTGCAGGGGATTCGTTGAATTATATAAGTGTACGATAACCTGCTTTGCTCCACGGATCGATTCAAATGTACGCCGAATGAGATGTTCCCTAGCTTGTACTAAAACTTGTATTTCAACATCGTTGGGAATAAGGTCATTATTGATTAAATGTCGTGTAAATTCAAACTCAGTATCCGAAGCTGAAGGAAAACCAACTTCGATTTGTTTAAACCCGATATCACAAAGCAGTTTAAACATCTCAAGCTTTTCTTCGATGTTCATAGGAATGGCCAAGGCTTGATTACCATCACGAAGATCAACACTACACCATAGTGGTGCACGATCAATGATCCTATTTGGCCATTGACGATCTGATAATTCTATCTTTGGAAATGGATGGTATTTGGTTATCGGTGCCTTTTGCATTTAAATAAAAATTTACTGACTCTATTTTACAATGTAAATAATCTTAATAAGGTCAGCCATACAAATTAGATTATAGGATATAAAAGTCGTCTGGATTAAACTCCGGACAGTGACCACATGAAATATATGGAACAAGCTTATCCCCCATCAGGGGAGGAAGCTTAGAAGAGCTAATATATTAGATTGTCGGTTATTGCTCACCTTGGTATTATATGAAGATATATCCCTCAATTTGTCATGTTTGTCAAGTCTCTGAGATTTAGTCTTTTAATTGCCAAAATCGAAAGAATCGCTAAATATTATATAATAATATATAAATATAAGCAATTTAAGCGCGAGCAGCGAACAGTAAAAGTGGTAATTTACGAGAATATTCTATAAGAACAAGATACAATTTCATGCCGAAAGGTTCATTAATTGCATTAATATGGATGGAAGTTTAAAAAACAAAATTATTGTCTTAGGTGTTACAGGTTCCATTGCGGCGTACAAATCGGCAGATATTGTCAGCCATTTAAAAAAACTGGAAGCTGAAGTATTTGTCGTTATGACTCGGGAAGCTAGGGAATTTATTACTCCTATGACCCTACAAACACTTAGTCACAATCCTGTGTCTAGTGATCTTTGGGAGGAAGGTAATGGTTGGCAACCAGGCCATATCGAATTGGCTGACAAAGCAGACGTTTTATTAATAGCACCTGCTACGGCTAATATAATTAGTTGTTTCGCTCACGGTTTGGCTCCAGACCTTATAACTTCTATTTATTTGGCAACACTTGCACAGGTCATTATTGCCCCGGCAATGAATAGTAAAATGTTGTTTCACCCTGCCACCAAAAACAATTTGAAAGTATTAGCTGACCGAGGAAATATAATTATAGATCCCGATCAGGGTATGTTGGCTTGTGGCTATGAGGGTAAAGGTAAGCTTAGCAGCATAGAGAGTATACTTTCTATAATCAAATCCTGTCTTTCGTAATCATTGTAATCCGAGAACTAACGATGCATCGGCCAGGTTCTACACCGCCTTGTCCTTGCCCTGAAAATTAAAAAGAATAAATAAAAACTAT
>PNEW01000101.1 GCA_002922725.1 Verrucomicrobia bacterium Opi.OSU.00C
AGATGTGTATAAGAGACATATCTTGTACCGTGCGGTTATGAAGTTCTAATGTATTTCGAAGGGTTTTTTGTGTAACTGGAGAGATTGCAGGTACATCTTCACCTAATGATTGAAGTTGCGACTCAATATCCAGAGTTTCCAGCTCTGCTCCAGGCTCGACTTTAAATATCCTCAAGATGATTCGAGAAAGATATGTTAAAATACAAATAAGTGGCTTGGTGAGAACTACTATTATTTTAACGGCCCAGGCAGAATTTTTCAATGCTTGGGCTGGATAATGAAGCGCCAGCCCTTGGGGTACCAATTCACCAATCAAATAATGGAGGCAAACTGCTGTAGTAAAAGATATGGCTATGGAAATTGGATCGATTATCTCAATACCAAATAAAGCCAGTTTACTGAAATAATTTTCGATAATGGTAAAAATGAGAATTCCATAACTGATAGTACAAGAAATTATGCCCAAACGAACAACTTTTACTGTAATATCAACATGATCAAGTAGTGCACCCAACCCTTTATTCTGTTTTAATTGATCAAGAGCATCCTGATTAAAATGACTAAAGCGAAGCTTGATTAGACTGAACTCACAAGTAACAAGCAATGCATTAAACAATAGTAATCCAAGAATACTAATGAATTGGAATATAAGATGTAGATATATGGAGTGCACCGATAAATGGAGAGCCCTACTCTGTCATCCTCTTATTTTCATACTCATCAAGAATAGACAACACACGGTAGTTCTGTTCTTCCGTCCCTACCGAAATACGTAGATGTCCTTCTAGGTCGTAACCTTTTAATGGTCTTACAATAACTCCTTTTGCCTGTAAATATTGATATAAATTGTCTGAATTTTGAAATCGCACAAGCAGAAAATTTGCCCGGCTAGGAATGACTTCGTATCCTAAACTTGTCAAACCTTCCTCCAACTGTTTCATTCCCAATTGGTTGAATACCCTACATTTCTCTATATATTCATTGTCATCGAGAGCTGCAAGAGCAGCTGTTTGAGCAATACTGGATACATTAAATGGTGGGCGAACACGATTTAAAAGGTCGATAAGTTCAACATTACCATAACCATAACCGACACGAAATCCAGCAAGACCATATATTTTTGAAAAAGTTCGAAGGCAGATTATTTTTTTACCGGCAGCAATTAACGGCTTAAGGTCTGGTGGATTATTGATATATTCAACGTAAGCTTCATCATAAACAAAAATGATATGGTCTGGCATCTCGTGAATAAAATTAAAGATATCTATTTCCTCATTCCAGGTACCAGTCGGGTTATTGGGGCTAGGGAGAAAAACGAGCTTCGTGTTACTTGTAATGGCTTTTGCCATACCTTTTAGATCATGAGTATAATCAATGAGCGGTACCTCAATTGCATTTCCTCCAAATAAAAGGGTGAAAAGTTTGTAACTAATAAATGCCGATTTTCCCATTATTACATCAATACCCGGCTCAATAAAAGCATGCCCTAGCATTTGGATAATTTCGTTGGATCCCGCCCCAAAGATTAATTGCTCAGGTACAAGGTTTCGTATTCTCGCCAGTTTTTCACGCAGAAAATAGCAATCATTTTCCGGGTAGTAGGCAATTGATGCTAAGGTTTCTTTTGCTGCCTCTAAAGCCTTTGGAGAACCCCCTAGCGGATTCTCATTTGAAGCTAGCTTGATTACTTCATTAGGGGTAAGTCCAAATTCTAAAGCAACTAGTTCAATTGGCCTGCCAGGTTGATATATTGGCTGTTCTAATACAGAGGGTTTGACTAAATCATTATAAGTAAGCATGATAAAGTTCAAAAGGTTGCCCCAAGGAGGCTTAATTGCAATAAAAAGATATTCATCAAAAACACATCGTTAGGTCGACAGTTTAATTTCCTCATTTTACCTGATCGCAGTGGAAATGCATTCCAAAATATAGCAGATGGTCTACTTTTACTTAAATACTGAGTATATAAGGGTTAGGTTATTCTATTGATATTTTTCTAATGTTACAATATTCTCGATGTGACGTGTATGTGGAAAGAGATCGAACGGCTGTATACAGCTAATCCTATAATTGTGGGCAAGGATTGATTCAAGATCACGGACTTGAGTTGCTGGATCACAGGAAACGTAAACTACTTTTATTGGTGAAAAATTCACGAGTTGATTTATAAATTCCTGATTACAGCCCCTACGCGGAGGATCAATAATAACAACAGTATTTTCAGGTTCAAACTCAACCTTCATGAAAATCATCTCAGACCGACCAACAAAAAAGTCAGCATTTTCAATATGGTTTACCACCGCGTTAGCATTTGCCCAGTGAATAGAACTGGCATTGATTTCGATACCTGTTACTTTTTCAAATTTCTGTGCCGCGGAGATACAGAATACTCCTACTCCACAATAAGCATCAACAAGGTAATGGACCCCTTTACCCTGCGCTTCACTTACAACGTGTTCGACCATGGATGGAAGGATATATGAATTATTTTGAAAAAATTCTCCCGCTTGAAACTGAAAAAGATAGTTACCTACTTTTTGTGAAACCACAGCATTATGATCCGTCACCACTCCATCAAGTGAGTCCCGTAATAAAAGAGTGCTACCTTTTCGGTATTGACCTATCCCTAAAAACACCTTTTCACGTTCAAAGGGAAGCCTATCATTAATAGATTTAGTAGCTATTGGACATTGTTGAATATCTACAATTCGACGGGATCCCTGTCGTTGAAAGCCAATTTTAGGCAATTTCCCTTTTCGAGGTTTTTGAAAATGAGGAGTGATTTTTGAACGATATCCATACTCCCTTGGTGATGGTCGAATATGTTTTACCTGTACATCAACACCGCCCTGGTGTTTAAATAATTCTTCGATTTGACGTGTTTTCCATATTAGCTGTTGCTCATAGGTAAAATGCTGATATTGACAACCACCACAATACCCAAATAAGCCACAGCGTGGTTCTACACGGCTTGAAGATGATACTAATACTTCCAAGAGATCGGCATCAGAATAATTTTTATGATTGCACCATATTCTGACACGTACTTTTTCACCAGGAAGGGTGTAAGGTACCATCACCACCCATCCATCAACTCGCCCTAACCCTATTCCTTCGTTAGTTAAAGAAGAAATCTTGATTATGACTTCTTCATGGTAAGTAAATGGTCCAGTTTTAAAATTTTTTGGGGTAATTTTACCGATAAATGAAGACGACTGATATTTTGAACTAGTATCCACAATTAATAAATTAATTTCCCATATGATTAACATTCAATCCATGGGGTGAAAAGTCCTTTTGGTGAAAACTGCTCGTCGTTTTTTAACAGCCCAACGATAAATATCGCTATAAAGAGTAGAAGGTTTTTCCCAAGAAAAGTCTTTCTTTAACCCATTAAGTTGCAAACACCGAAATTTCTTTGGGTGATCGAAATAAATGGAATAAGCCAGAGTTAAAATATCATATAACGCATCGTGCGTGGGTTCATCAAAGACAAAGCCGGTCGCCTTTTCTCCTCGTTCGAGATAGGAATCAACAGTATCAACTAACCCCCCTGTTCTACGAACAATTGGTGGTGTACCATAATTCATCGCATACAATTGTGTAAGACCGCATGGTTCAAATCGACTGGGAACAATCAAGCAATCAGAACCTGCCATTAAAAGATGCGCCAATTCATCACTATAACCGATGAAAGCGTAAACTTTTCCTGGATAGTTTAGTGTGTGGTCGCGAAAACTCTCCTGTAAAGAAGTCTCCCCTGTACCAACTAACGCTATTTGAATATTCATATTAGTAATTAGCTTAGGGATTATAGTAGCAAGAAGATCTAATCCTTTTTGATTATATAAACGAGAGACAACACCCAAAATCATAGTATTGGAATTTACTTTAAGGCCTAATTTTTTTTTGCAGGGCAATTTTAGATAATAACTTTTTCGTAAGATTGTATTGCGAATATTGACTTGGTAAGAAAGAATCTGTACGTGGATTCCAAATTGAGGTATCGATTCCATTAAGGACACCAATGAGGTCATCTGCTCTAAATTTAATTGCTTCATTAAGACCACATCCATATTCGCTAAATTGTATTTCGCGTGCATAAGTGGAACTAACTGTAGTAATCGTAGTAGCATGATAAATACCGCCCTTTAGCAGATTAACCAACCCATTAGATTCTAATGCATTAGCACGAAAAATACTTGCGGGTAATTTGGCGAAATCAATCAGATCTGAAGAAAACACTCCCTGATGTTGTAAATTATGTATGGTAAAAACTGTGGCTGTACGACCGAGAGGAGTTTTCGCATCAGATGTATTCAAATCTGTCTCTTATACACATCT
>PNEW01000102.1 GCA_002922725.1 Verrucomicrobia bacterium Opi.OSU.00C
CAGGGTTTGAGACTTTGATTAGTCAGAATAACTTTAAGTCTGATAATACTCCTCAACCTACATTAAGTGTTGATGCTACCTTTGCCAATGAGGATGGCGATGCCATCTCTGTTACTACTGAAGAACTCACTATTGAGTGATAGGAGGTTAATGTTACGGCAATGCGTCTATGATCTGTCTGATTTTTTGTACCAATTATCCCAGCACAGTTCTTTCCAAATATAAGAGAGGAATTAAATAATTCCGCATTTTAAATATGTAGTTATCTAAAGAACGGGCAAGTATTTATGTAAAAGCGATGTTATAGCCATCATCATTTAAGGAAGAAATTTCGTATTATAGTCATAATTTTTATTCCTCCATCTTCTAATATATAATGTCCGCAATTAGGAAATTTATGGACTTCAGCTTTTGGGTAGTAATTTAACCAGATTTTTAAGAAGTAATTATTAAAACAGAAATCTTTATCCCCCCAACAGATAAGAGTTTTATTTCTTTGAAATTTTAGAAGATTATTTTGAATATCTTGCATAAGTTGATAACTATAGTCTTGGGGTCTCATGGGGATATCTTGAACAAAGCGTAAATGTGCTATTCGGTTACGCCAATTATTGTAAGGGAAAAGAAAACCTTTTCGGGTTTCTCCTTTAAGTCCCCCTTTCTGCATCGAAGCCATTGTTAATGCGCAATAAGCAAAAACATTAAATGCTCGAATTAGTAAATCACCTAAGCCTGGTAATCGACACAACTTAATACGTAAAGGAAGTTTATGTGATAAAAAGGCTGCAGTGTTTAGAATTACAATCTTCCCTACCCTATCCGGCATGTCTTTTGCCAAGCCCATTGCAATAGGACCACCCCAATCATGCATAACAAGATGAAAATGTTTTATGTTTAGCTTAATTATCAATTGCTTTAAGTTAGCAATATGTGTTCTAAGGTGGTAAGGGTAAAGCTGTGGTTTACTTGAAAGCCCACAACCAATATGATCGGGAGCAATGCAACGGAATTTATCACGAAGCTTTAATATTAAATTTCGATAATAAAAAGACCAGGTTGGATTACCATGTAACATCAATATGATCTCACCATCCCCTTCATCTATGTAATGCATACTATTTCCATTTATATCGAGATAGTGACTATCAAACGGGTAAAGATGATATAGAGTTTTGTTAACTGTTAGCATTTATTCACTACATCAATAATGCCATCATCATACAGCTAATTCCACTTCCTATACCTAACAAGGCTGTATGAGATCCTGATTTAATCACCTTTTTATTTTGTGCCATTGCAAGTGTTAATGGTAGAGATACTGAACCGATATTACCTAGAGAACTGAAAGTTGAATAGTCTTTGTTTAAATCCAAATTTAGGGCATCGTAAAGTTTTCGTTGGTGCGTACGTCCAACCTGATGACATATTATATTATCTGGAGTTGATTCACTCCAACGAGTCTCAGATTTAAATTTATTCCATGCACGTTTAGCCACGTTAATACCTGCAATTAAAAGTTGCTCTGAATTTGTCTCCATTGCTAACCCTTCTTCGGGAGTTGTATCACCTTTACATAACTCGCTATGATTCGTATCTGTTTCGACTATGGCATGTAATAATTTTGGGCAATTACGACGAACCAGTGATGCATGACTCAATATGAATGCGACTGCGCCAGCACCAATAGTAAGGTTAGCGAAATATGGCTTAATTGAACTACGGTCTACTTGTGGGTTAAGTAAAATATTTAATGTATTCTCTATTAATGGCCTGCCATTTTCGCCTGCGACAATCATTGCCTTTTTAATTTGTTTATTCTGAATTAGACTAGCGGCAAGACTCATTGCATTTAGGAAACCAAGGCAAGCATTTGATACATCAAAGGTCTGAGTATTTTGACTAAGATTTAGGTGTTGGTGAACATAGGATGCACTCGCAGGTTCTAGTCGATCACGGCAAACTGCGGCATGGATGAGTAAATCAATATCATTTTTATTTATTTGAGATTTAGATAATACTTTTGCTCCTGCTAAAGCACTGGCTTCTGATGGCAAAATAGGTTTGTCCCAGAATCGTCTATTCTTAATTCCTGTCATTAGCTCTAGACGACCATGAGAAAGATGTAAGCGGTCATAAAGAGAAGTAAGTTTATTTTCAATATCTTCTGAACTCCAAACTTTTGGAGGAAGCTCATAAGCCATCGACTCAATACATACGTTTTCAAATTGCATTTTTCTATATCGATGGTCGCATAGATGTCTTAATTACCTCATGATCAAAGTAGTTTAAATCCATACCTGCATTAACCACAATCCCTTGTCCATTTATACCACTTGCCCGATCACTAAGTAAGAATACCACTGTATCTGATACTTCCTTTGTTTCAACAGCTCGTTTTCTAAAAGTGAGTTTTTCAGCATATAGGTAATTCTCCAAATATCCAGGTATCCCTGCTGAAGCGCTTGTTTTCAATGGCGCTGCATTAACTGTATTAAAGCGGACAGTCGTGTCTTTACTGAAGGATTTTGCGAGATTACGAATACACCCTTCCAAGGCAGATTTTACAGGGGACATATAACCATAATTTTCTGCCGTAACAAGATTTGAAGATATACCTATTGAGACAACAGACGCGTTATTTGTTAGCAGTGGTTTTAATTTACGAACAATTTCAACAATAGAAAAAGCTGAAATTATAGTTGCTTGCAAAAAATCTTCACGCTTAGTTTCATGAAAGGGCTTAAGACCTTCTTTGTAATTTGCAAAAGCCACAGAATGCACAATTCCATCAAGGGAGTTGGAAATCGATGTTATTTCTTTACACAATTGATTTATCTGTTGTTCATCCTCAACATCACAAGTTACTATCTGCCTATTCTTCAAAAGTTTAGATAATGATTTTTTTCGGCTTTCTGAGCGAACACTGTAGATGACTTTTGCTCCTTCCGTTTCAAGAGTATTTGCAATATGCCAAGCAATACTTTTCTTATTAGCTACGCCTAAAATGAGAAAAGTTTTATTTTGGATATTAAGAAAACTCATATTATATTAGTTATTAAGAACAAAGATAGTTGTTATAACAAACTATCACTGAATCCACAATTTACTATGTCTTAATCCGAATAAAAGCACACATCTTACTCTATCAAAGCAAGGGTAAAATCAACACTCAAAACCAAAATATCTTTTGACTTTATCGTGCCTCGTAGGAAATAAAATTTCCCCAATGCTTCTTTGAATACTACTTTAATCGTTATTTTGTCACCAGGCCGTACCATGTTTTTAAATTTTGCTTCTTTTATTCGAGATAAAATAGGTGTTTTACCTATTAATGATTCTTTACTTTCACATAATTTATTTTGAATATAAATACCAGCCGTTTGAAAAACTGATTCGCATAGTAAAACTCCAGGCATTAGTGGATTTCCAGGATAATGTCCCTGAAAATAGAATTCATCTTTACGGATTTCTCTCGTAGTTATTATTCCTTCTTTATTTATTTCAACTATCTCATCTACAAAAAGAAACGGTGGCCGATGTGGGATGCTTTGGTATATTTCTTTCATTAATATTTAGTTGATTCTTACGGGTGAAAAATAATAAATATATGCAATCCTTTATATTATAAAGGATTAATAGTTAAATACTTAGAGGTTGTTTTATAAAAACATCCTCCATATTACTCTTAAAATCATCAAGATATTTATCAATTTTATTTGAGGTAATGATCCCATAATTAATAGTACCTAACCATCCAGACATTATTATTCCAACAGAACCTGCATGGTAAAGCCCTTTTAGGTTTTTGGGGAGATCCATAGATACCTTAAGTCCCTCAAATTTAGTTCCAAAAGAAGTTCCCATCATATGTTTTGTATAGTGATTTATAGTCCGAGGAGTAGCAGCTTCTATATGATCAAGTTTACTTCTAATATTTGGAATGAGCTTTTCGAGAGTGAGTAGTGATTCTTCAATTATCCGGTTCTTTTCTCGCTGGTAATCTTCTTCTGAAAGATTGCTCCAATCATCCCAGTTACTATTTAGTGAACAAACAATACTATATCTAGGATCCTTGAGATGAGGTCGTGTGTCTGGATAATATAGAGAAAATGTTCTACTGGAAGTGTGCATATCGACCAATTCTTCACTTGTAAATATTTTTGCATCTGATGTAAAAACTAGATCACCAATGAAGGGAATCTTTTGGCCTCGTTTAACACCTAAATATATTTGGCAGGAACTTGAATTTATGCGTATTTTTTCTGTTTCTTCTACAAATTTTTTTGGGAAATATTCTGTCCCAACTAATCGTTGAATAGTATTCTTAATATTTGCATTTGACAGTATGGCTTTGCAGCTTATCTGTCGTCCATTTACCTCTACACCTGTGATATGTCGTAAGTTTTTATTTTGGGAGGTAATAATTTTACTGACAAGGCAACATTTACGGAGATGTACACCATTTTTTTGCATCTCTTGAACCATTTTTTTTATT
>PNEW01000103.1 GCA_002922725.1 Verrucomicrobia bacterium Opi.OSU.00C
ATGGCACAAGCTACAGGAATTAATTCATCCATGGTTAGTTTTCACGTTCGATTCGCTCTTGAAAGCTCTTGCTTTTCGATATCTCCCTCCACTCAAAGCCCATTTCATAAGGGCTTTAAGGGCTTTCTACAGTTTGCTATAGCTTGTGACACGTGACAAGTAGAGGAGAACCAATAGTTATGAAATGTATACTAAGATTTGTGCGTACATGCTTAAAATCTACTAAAGTCAAACAAACCGCGGAGTGCGGTTAAAGTTTCCCTGAGAAGGTCGAGGTCGTCGCTTACATCACCAGCGAGGATTAGTGTGTCGTCGGCATAATTATCGTTTAAAAGTTTTTGAAACCATGGTTTATTGCCCTCGTTATCCAAGTGAATATCGGATAGCGCATAAACTCCTATTCCACTTTTTCCCTTTCCACCTCCGTTATCACTCATATCAGTTGTGTAAAGTTTAGGCAGGGATTAAAGATGTCAATCCAAGTTCACAACCCTAAAGATTCATAAATCCATCAGCTGTTAAACATATTCACCTAATGACAACATTACGCTTGTCTTCTGGATGGGCTAACCATGGTATAGAAAATTAATGGAAATTACGGTTGAAGAAATCATTGAAATCTTTCGTAATTTGGGATCACCCTTTATCGCCGACGGCATGCAGAGACTGGGATTGCCCCGCCGAATAGTCGATCCTTCACTACGACCCCTCATTCCAAACAAAAGCATCGCGGGCACGGTGGTTACCCTATTATTAGATTTTTTTCCTGAAGAACCGACATCCCCCCGTGAATATGCATTTGCCAATGCCTTCAAGCAGGCAAAAACAGTAGCTTCACCTGTGCTTGTAGCCGAGTCACGGCTTGGTCTGCGTTCACCCTTTGGTGGAGGAGCGAGCAGATCATTTGTTCACGCTGGACTTACGGGTGTGATCATTGATGGTCCGATCCGCGACATCGTCGATGTTACTAACCAGGGAATGCAAATGTTTCATCATACTATCTCTGCCGACTCTTTTGTCATTCCAAAATTACCAGAAGGTTATGTCGGCGCAGAAGCGGAAGTAGCAGTTAACGTCGGTGGCGTGATTGCCCAACCGGGCGAGCTGGTCGTTGCCGATGTTGACGGTATTGTCTTTTGCCCGGTTAAGGATGCACCAGCGGTGATCGCTGCAGCGCGTGAAGTCCTGGCAGAAGAAGAAGCAATCTTCAAGAAATGGGATGACGGGGAAGATTACCTCCAAGCATTGGGATTAAACGATTAGCTGTCGGTTATACCTGGACTCCTACCACACAGGGGACAATAACTCTCCTTTAACTCAAGGTGAGGTCCCTTCTGATTAACTAGTTCGATCGCAGAAAAGTTTGGCCAGTTTAAGCATCATATCGTCGCGTTGAGACGTGATTTCGTCTACGACTTCCGGATCGTAGTCGTGAATGCCTCCCCCTACGCTTGCTCCGACCCGGCCCGTATCGACCAGCTTCTGGATAATCTCTGGTAGCTTGGCGTCGTGGCGAAGATCAGGTGCCAACTCCTTGTATATCGTGGACCAAATATTAATGCCACCAAAATCGCAGACCGCCAGCGGCCCACAGATGGCAAGCCGAAAGCCGATACTGCCACAGATTGCAGTGTCGATGTCTTCCTTACTGGCAATGCCCCGCTCGTACAAGTCCCAGACTTCGCGGATCATTGCGAACTGTACACGGTTGATTAAGAATCCCGGGATCTCTCGGTTGATACGTACGGGAAGTTTACCGATCTTTTTATGGAGAGCTATCGTAGCTTTCGTCACTTTTTCGCTTGTATCAGGACCGGGTACAACTTCGACTACCGGAACGATATGAGGTGGATTGACCCAGTGACTGACGATAGCGCGTTGAGGCCTTCGCATTTTTTTGTTGGATTCGGAAATCATAAATGTCGATGAGTTGCTGGCAAGGATTGTCTCCTCCTTTACTACTTCCTCAATTCTGGCGAAGAATTCCTGCTTGGCAGTCAATTCTTCGTGAATTGCTTCAAGGACAAACTGAGAGGTTGATGCCGCCTTCGATTCGCTATCGAAGATCTCAATACGACCCAAAATTGGGTCAATTTCAGTTTCGTTAATCAAGCCATGAACGACGAAAGCGTCCAGGTTGTCGCGAATACGGCTGTACAGGCTTTGTCGTACATCATTGCTCTCATCGAACCCACAAACACGAAAACCAGCCATAGCATAAACCTGAGCTATACCGTGGCCCATTCGACCTAAGCCTATTATGCTTACTTGTTTAATATTTTCTATGTTTTTAGTCTGATACATATCATTATTTCTTCAATAAAATTCTTTCAGTTCGGGGCTCGAATCCCTCGGGTACCATTTTTGGATAATGGGCCGATACGGCACTAGCATCTGGACAGCGGCATATTATTGGAATCTATCTTAATCCTGAAGATATAC
Source organism: Verrucomicrobia bacterium Opi.OSU.00C (assembly GCA_002922725.1). Classification (GTDB taxonomy): domain Bacteria; phylum Verrucomicrobiota; class Verrucomicrobiia; order Opitutales; family PNEW01; genus PNEW01. The sequence goes on from PNEW01000103.1 coordinate 2,443, forward strand.
AGTCATAACAAATTCTTTTTTACTGCATTGAATTTTCTTTAAAAAAAGTTTTACCTCGAATACTACATTAATTTTTTCATAATTAAGTAAATATAATGGGTAGACTAACCGACGCACATATGGAGGCGCTAGACCATGAGGGTTTTTTTATTGTCCCAGACTTTATTAGCGGTGACCAACTTACAACACTGCAAGCGGCACAGCGGCGAGCCCTGCCAACCTATGAGCAGGTCAAGGAAGATCCTCCTCAAGACCAGTCCGGCCATAGCCTACTAAAATGTTTTCCCTACGAGGAGATAGAACTCTATCGGGCCACGATGGACGAGGAGAGTATCGCGTTCGCTCGCAAATGGCTCAAAACGGACGATATTCATATGCGAGTGGGTTGCCTGATCGCACGCTATCCCGGCCACAGCGATGGCGGCACAGGTTTTGACGATTCGAGCTTACATATTGATAATGGCAACAACTCTCTATTACCTGTAAGTGAAGACCTGCGTGAATTCGGACAAATTGGTTTCTGGATTCACCTAGAAGATGTGGAGGAAGAACAGGCGCCGCTGCGGCTAATCCCAAAGCAATATGGCCGGGATATGACAAAATGTGTCCCGCTCGTTTGCAAGAGTGGAACCCTATGCGTCTTCAATAACTACAGCTGGCACAGCGCCACTGCCTACACCAGCAAAGACGGGCAGCGTTTCACCTGGGGTTATGGCTTCGGCCGTGCGGACCATTACTGGGAGGGCTTCAGACACTATACACACCTAGGCAACGGTAAGGGCTCGACGATTTTCCAGGAGTTTATTGGTGGCCTGACCGCTGCCCAACGCCAACTCTGGCGCTTTCCCCCAGCGGGACACCCCTACTATACAGAACAAACTCTGGTGCTATTGGAAAAACAATACCCGGGATGGGACTCGGACGAATACCGCCAAATGTTTACATAGCTTAGTGTATACCTTTGACGATCTTGACCGCTGATAAAGGGATATAATTTATACCTTAAACAGTGATGGGTAACGCATTCAGCCAACACTAGATGAAGGTTCATCAATTATTGGGTTAGTCAGGATTCCAATATTTTCTATTTCAATGGAAACCGTATCACCCGCTTTAAGCCAAAGAGGAGGTTTCCGCGCCATCCCGACACCATGAGGAGTCCCCGTAAGAATAACCGTCCCAGGTAGAAGGGTAGTACTTCCACTGAGAAACTCTATTAGCGTAGGAACATCAAAAATCATATCTTTTGTATTCCAATCCTGAACGGTTTCTCCATTGAGAACAGTTTTTATATTGAGTTCATTGGGATTTGTAATTTCATCCGTTGTGACAAGACAGGGCCCTAGGGGACCAAAGGTGTCAAATGTTTTACCCCGGCACCATTGTCCACCTCCCATGTTCTTCTGCCAGTCTCGAGCGCTGACATCATTGGCACAGGTATAACCCAAAACATAGTCGAGCGCTTTATCGCGAGAAACATTTTTGCAAATTTTACCTATAATAACGGCAAGCTCACATTCATAGTCCACCTCATTACTTTTAAGCTTGGTTGGAAGCTCGATAGCTTCTCCAGGATTCAGAAGGGCATTCGCTCCCTTAATAAAAAGAACAGGATGATCCGGTATTTTCGCACCTCCTTCCTCGGCGTGTTTACGGTAATTCAAACCAATACAGAGATAAATTTTTGGTTGAATAGGGGCCAATTTTTTTACGATTTCAACCTGGGTATCGGTAACCATATACTCACCGAAAATATTGCCACTTATCTCATAATAAGCGTTATCTTTTTGAGCGGCATGGCCAATTATTCCATTTTTATCTTCGTAGCGGATGATTTTCATATCTTTATAAAAAAATTAACAGCTAAATATTTTGTTTATTATGGCTGCACTTCTCTTAGTTGTTAGCGGCGCCATCCAAGACCTGTCTCTTATACACATCT